>DATCCQ010000165.1:0-6990 GCA_036511185.1 Gaiellaceae bacterium | reverse complement strand
GGCTGTGCCCGTTTTGTGCCAGATCTGACCCGAACCCCGATCGTGGCGAGCGAAGCGGCGCTTTTACGAAACATCGGCAAGCGCCTCCAGCGCTAGCTCCAGATCCTCGAAGGAGTGCGTTGCCATCAATGAGAAGCGGATGCGCGCCTGGCCGGCGGGAACCGTCGGCGGTCGAATAGCCACCGCCAGCACGCCCCTCTCCTCGAGCGCCTGGGCCAACTCGAGCGCCTGTTCGCTCGAGCCGACGAGCGCGGGAATGATCTGCGTCGTCGAGGCGCCGGTATCGAAGCCGAGCCCGGACAGGCGCGAGCGGAAGTGCTCGCTCTTCGTGCGGAGCTCGCGCCGGCGCTCGTCGGCCTCGGCGACGAGGTCGAGCGAGGCGTCGATGCTGTCGATGACCGCCGGCGGCAGAGCGGTGGAATAGATCAGCGTGCGGCAGCTCGAGACGAGCTGGTCGATCAGGGCCCGCCCGGCGGCGATGTAGGCGCCGTAGACCCCGAAGGCCTTCGAGAAGGTGCCCATCTGCAGCTCGATTCGCTCGGCCAGGCCCAGCTCGTGCGCGTAGCCCTCGCCGCGGGGCCCGAAGACGCCGCCGCCGTGCGCGTCATCGGTCAGGAGCAGGGCGCCGTAGCGATCTTTCAGCTCCACCAGCTCGCCCAGCGGCGCGGCGTCGCCGTCCATCGAGAAGATCGTGTCGCTGACGATCAGCTTGCGCGCGGCGCCAGAGTTCTCGAGCAGCTGCTCCAGGTGGTCGAGATCGACGTGCCGGTAGCGCTTGACCTGCGCGCCCGAGAGCCTCGCTCCGTCGACGATGCTGGCATGGTCGAGGCGGTCGAGAAAGATGGCCGTGTCGCGGTCGCAAAGCGCCGCGATCGCTCCGACGTTGGCCAGATAGCCGCTGCCTACTACGAGCGCCGCCTCGCAACCCTTGAAGGCGGCGATCTTCTGCTCGAGCGCTTGGGTCGCGCTGTCGCCGCCGGCCACCAGGCGCGAAGAGCCGGCTCCGGCGCCGCGGGCCGCGCCGCGGGCGGCGGCCTCGACCAGAGCCGGGTGTCCGGCCAGGCCGAGGTAGTTGTTGGAGGAGAGGTTGATCAGGCGCTTGCCGCCGCGGAAAGCGATCGGCTCGGCCGGCTGCTCGGTCGTCCGTAAGCGGCGCTCGAGCGCTTCCCGCTCGCGCCGCGCACGCTCGCTCTCCAGCCAGCTATCCCAGGAAGTCATCGAGGTAGCCTGCCGCATCGGCTGGATCGGCGAGCCAGGGTATCTGTGCCGCCACGCGCACTCCGGAGCCGGCCTCGATCAGTGCCGCGTTTTCGGCCGTGCTCTCGTCGCTCACACCGTTCAGGACGACGCCGGCGATTTCGAGCCCGCGCGCCCGCGCCGCCTCGATCGTGAGCAGGGTGTGATTGACCGTGCCCAGCCCCGCGCGGGCCACGATTATCAGCGGCAGCCCGAGCGCCACGGCCAGGTCGGCCAGGTCGAGATCGTCGGCGAGTGGGGTGAGCAAGCCGCCCGCGCCTTCAACGAGCAGAATCTCGTGCGCGAGTGCGAGCTCGCGTGCCCGCTCGAGGATCGGCCTCAGCTCGATCGTCTGCCCCTCGGCGCGGGCCGCGACGAGGGGAGCAAGTGGGGCGGCGAAGGCATAGATGCAGTCGGCGCCGAGCAGGGCGGCATCGCCGTTAGGATCGTCCGCCGCGGCGCCGCTTTGCACCGGCTTTAAGACGGCGACGTCGCTGTAGCGCGCCCTGAGTGCCGCGGCCAGCGCCGCCGTAACGAAGGTCTTGCCGACACCCGTGTCGGTGGCCGTGACGAAGTAGGCGAACCTGTTCAAGCTCCTACCGGTTCGATCTCGAAGCCGAGCTCCTCGATCATGCGAAAGTCGTCCTCGGGCGCCTGGCCGGGCTCGGTCAGGTAGTCGGCGACGAAGATCGAGTTGGCCGGGTAGAGGGCCAGCGGCTGCAGCGAGCCCAGGTGCACCTCGCGCCCGGCGGCGAGCCGGATCTCGCGCTCGGGGCAGGCCAGCCGGAACATGCAGAGCGTCTTCAGGCAGTAGCGGGGATCGAGCCCGGGGTCGTGGTCACCGAGCGGTGTGCCCTCGATCGGCAGCAGGAAGTTGACCGGAATCGAGTCGGCACCCGTGTCTCTGAGCGCGAAGCAGGCCTCGACCAGTTGCTCGTGCGTCTCGCCGAGCCCTACGATCAGCCCCGAGCAGGGCGAGAGGCCGGCCCTGGCGACGGTCTCCACCGTTTGGGCCCGATCGGCGTGACTGTGCGTCGAGCAGACGTCGGGGTAGTGGCTCTCGGCCGTGTTCAGGTTGTGGTTGTAGCGGTCGATGCCGGATTCTTTGAGCGCCCGGGCCTGCTCGGAGCTGATCTTGCCCAGGCAGGCGCAGAGCTTGAGCTCGGGGTGGTGCTCTTTGATCTCCTCGGCTGCCTCGGCCACGCCGTGCAGCTCGCGCGCCGAAGGCTTGAGCCCGCTGGTGACGATGCAGCAGGTGGAGGCCTTAAGTTCCAGTGCGCGTTCGGCCGCCTTGACCAACTCTTCCTTGGCAAGAAGCTGGTGCTGCGGGATCTCGGCCGTCGAGATGCGCGACTGCGAGCAGTAGCCGCAGTCTTCGCCGCAGTGCCCGCTTTTCGCGTTGACCAGGAAGTTGAGCCGCACGCCGGTTGCGAAGTAGTGGCGGCGAACCCGGAAGGCGGCGGCGAGCAGGTCGACGAGCTCCTCGTCGGGCGCCGCGAGCACTCGGAGCGCCTGCTCCGAGCTCAGCGGCTCGCCGGCGAGCGCCTGTTCGGCAAATGCATTCCAGCGTGTCCGAGAACCTCGTCTCAAAACGAAGCACTCCATCGCCTGGCCGCGCTCGGCGGCACGATGCGTCGTCCTCGGCCTCGCCCGTAGCTTTGGCTACGACCGAGGCACTGCGTCCTAGCCTCGCACTCACCGATCGCACCCAATCGACGGGTCATCATTCTGAGACGAGTTTCAGGCATCAGCGCCATTCTCGCTGACCGCGGCGATCGCCTGCTCCAGCGTCGAGACGATCCGCTCCAGCTCATCGCTCGTGATCGTCAGCGGCGGTACCAGCGGAACCACCTGACCCAGCGAGCGGAGTAGAACGCCTCTGCGCACGGCCTCCGAGCAGACCTCGCGCGCCGAGGCCCAGGGCGCCAGCTCTACTCCCCCGAGCAGTCCGCAGAGGCGCACGCCCGTAACCGCGCGCAGCGGCGCGATGCGCTCGGTGAGCAGTTGCCTCAGCTCTTCGGAACGCGCCTCGACGTTCGACAGCACGTTCCACTCGGCCAGCAGCTCGAGGTGCCTGGAGGCGACCGCCGCCGCCAATGCGTTTCCGCCGTAGGAGTGACCG
Source organism: Gaiellaceae bacterium (assembly GCA_036511185.1). GTDB lineage: Bacteria > Actinomycetota > Thermoleophilia > Gaiellales > Gaiellaceae > Fen-549. The sequence continues at coordinate 3,632 of DATCCQ010000165.1, read as the reverse complement.
TGGTAGAAGGTTCGGGGCCCCAGATCCTCGCCCATGAAGGCGAGGTAGATGCGTCCGCTGGCGACCGTCACCGACATCGGTAGATAGCCGCCGGTGATGCCCTTGCCGAGCACCAGCAGGTCGGGCTGGATGCCGCAGCGGCGCGAAGCAAACAGGCTGCCCGTACGCCCGAAGCCGGTTGCCACCTCGTCGCACACGAGCAGTACGCCGTTCTCGCGGCAGCACTTCGCGAGCCTGCGCACATCCTCGGGGCGGGCCACCTGCATGCCGCCGGCGGCCTGCACGAGCGGCTCGATCACGACCGCGGCCAGACGCTCGGCGTTGGCGGCGATCATGTTGCAGGCCTGCTCGGCCCAGTTCGGGGTGGCGTAACCGTCGGCGCGCAGCACCGGGAAGCGAAGCTGGTCGAAGTGCTCGCTGTGAAACCCGTCGCCGAGTGAGAGGGCGCCGATCGTGTCGCCGTGGTAGGCGTCTCGCAAAGCGAGGAAGCCAGATTTCTGCTCGAGGCCGATGTTTCGCCAGTACTGCAGAGCGCACTTGAGTGCCTGCTCAACCGCCGAGGAGCCGTCCGAGGCAAAGAGGAAATGCGGATCGGTGAGCGGCACCACCCGGGCCAGCGCCTCACACAGCTCGACGACCGCGCGGTTGCCGTTTCCGAGCATCGTCGAGTGCGCGACCTTGCCCAGCTGTTCTGTTACAGCCGCGTCGAGATCGGGCACGCGATGGCCGAGCGTCGTCACCCAGAGCGAGGAGATGGCGTCGAGATAGCGCCGCCCCTCGCTGTCGATCAGCTCGCGTCCCTCGGCGCGATCGACAATCACGGGCTCTTGCACAGGGAAGCTGGCCATCTGGGTGAAGCCGTGCCAAACCCTGCTCGCGTCGCGCTCGATCCACTCGCTCATACCGGCAGCGTATCGACGCGCTTCGCTAGGCTGCGGCTCTATGGGGATGATCTCCTTCGCTCGCGGCGCTCCGGCGCCTGAATGCCTGGCCGTCGAGCTCCTGGCCGACTGCGCCAAGGGCGCGATCGAACGTGACGGAACCACCGTTCTCTCCTATGGCACCGGGCTTGGCTACGCGCCTCTGCGGAAGTGGTTGGGTGAGCGCTACTCGATCGATCCCGGTCAGATCCTGCTCACCAACGGATCGCTGCAGGGCTTCGTCTATCTCGCCCAGCAGTTTTTCTGGAGCGGCGTCGGCGGTCGCGTGCTGGTCGAGGCGCCGAGCTACGATCGCCCGCTTCTGATTCTGCGCAATCACGGTGTCGAGGTGAACACGATCGAGATGGACGACGAGGGGCTCGACCCCGAGGCGCTGGAGCGCGAGCTGAAGCGCGGGCCCAAGCCGGCTTTTCTCTACACGATTCCCACCTTCCAGAATCCGAGCGGGCGCACGCTCTCGGTCGAGCGCCGCAGGCGCATCGTCGAGCTGGCGCACGAGTACGACCTGCTGGTGCTGGAGGACGATCCCTACGGTTTCGTCCGCTACGAAGGCACCGCGCCGCCGACCATGTTCGAGATCGAGGGCTCGATCGCCGGTCAGATCGCTCACACCTCCTCCTTCTCGAAGACCATCTCGCCGGGGCTCCGCGTCGGCTATCTGATCCTGCCCAAGCCGCTGCTCAAGCCGCTCGAGCTGATCGCCTCCTCGACCACCATCTCACCCTCCAACCTGCCCGCGGCGACGGTCTACGAGTTCGCCCGGCGCGGTCACTTCGAGCCGAACCTGGAGCGGATGAACGACCTTCTCCGCGCGCGCAGAGACGCGATGCTAGAGGCGCTCGAGCACCACTTCGGCGGTAGCGCAAGCTGGAGCCGACCCGAGGGCGGCTACTTCAACTGGCTCAACCTGCCCGAAGGGGTCGACGCTGGCGAGCTGCTGACAAGGGCGACCGAGGCCGGTGTCACCTTCTGCAAGGGCAGCGACTTCTATCCGGACGGCCGTGGCTCGGGCTCGCTGCGGCTCGCCTACAGCTTCCCCTCGCTCGAAGAGATCGAGCGCGGAGTCGCCATCCTGGCCGAGCTGGCCGGCGTCACGAAGAGCGCCTGAGCTCCAGGGGCCTCTACGGCTTACTAGCCTGCTCGGCCTGCCGCTCTAGCTGCGCGAGCTTGGTCTTGCGATGCCGGTACATCTGCGAGAGCAAGACGCCGCTCAGTAGTCCGAGCACCAAGCAGAGCAGGATCAGCCAGATCTTGGAGACGTTGATCGACGCGAACAGGAACGAGATCTTGACCTTGGAGGTGTTGGCGACCACCAGCGCGATGCCGTAACTGACAAGCACGACGAGCGGAATCAGCTTCGACCAGAGCTGAGGCTGCCAGGGATGCTCGGGCTCGCTCTCCGGAATCTGTGCTTCGCCCTCTGGAGTGACCGGCGCCTGCGCCGGCGTCGGCTCGTTTTCGTTCCCGTTTTCGTTCATGACGAGAGTCTAATCGCTCGCCGGACGTGCAACGTTATAGGCGTAGGCAGCGAGCCTGCGGGCGCGATTCGGTTAACTCAGGCTAGGCGACAGCGTGCTCGTGCGCTAGCTCGGCCAGCGGGTGAGCGGCGTGGTGCGCGGTTGGGCGGGGGGGCATCTGCGACGCCTGGATGCTGTACCTGAAGGTCGGGCACGCTTCATCGCAGCGAAGCGCACAGAGACCGGCTCCATGGAAATAGCAATTACTGCAGGTTACATCGATGTTATTGCTCATGCCCCTCTTTTGCTCTAACTGCGGCGACCCCGGTTACAAGGTTCGATGATAAGGGCTAGTCCACGATAGACAAGGGTCCGGAAAGTTAAAAAAGCCGCAAATTGCGGCCCATTTGAAATGACCAAAAGGGATGGTCAGGAGCGTTTCCGAGCGACTGTTGCCAGGGCATGCAACGCCTGTTGAAAACTAGTTACCGGAATGATCTTCATAGTGCCTGCATAGCGCTTGGCCTCGTTAGCGTTATCCCCAGCGGGGACGAGCATGATCTCGATTCCGGCCCGCCGTGCGCCGATGACTTTCTGCTTGACGCCGCCGATCGGCTCGACGCGGCCGCCGAGGAGCAGCTCGCCGGTAGCCGCGACCCGCCGGCCACGGTCGATATCGCGGCCCAGCTTGTCGGTCAGCTCGAGCGCGAAGGCGAGCCCGGCCGAGGGCCCACCAACGTTGCCGGCGTTTATCGTGACGCCGATTGGCAGCTTGATGCTCGCCGCCGGCGAGACGGCGACACCGATGAACGTGACGGGCGGTGAGTCTTTCGAGGCGTAGGTACGGAGCGCCGCGGTGTGCTCGCGACCGTCGCGGAGGAATGTGACCCGCACGCGCTCTCCGGGGCGGTGTCGGGTGATGAGTGCCCGTAGCTGCTCGTACTTCGCCGTCGATTTGCCGTTGACAGCGGTGATCACGTCGCCCGGCAGAAGCTTCTTCGCGGCCGACGTGTTCGGCGCGACCTGCTCGATCCGCGCGCCCAGCGCGCGAGTGACGACCTTGTAGCCGAGGCTACGCAGAGCCACCGCCTCGGCGATCTTCTTGGAGAGCACCATCGAGGCCGCGTCGATGCGCGCGCGCTGCTTGTCGCTGACGTTGTCAGCCCCGATCTCCTCTTTGGAGACGAGTGTGGCGTCACGGCGCAGGAAGGGCAGATATCGCTCGCTCAGCGTC
>DATCCQ010000164.1:0-10644 GCA_036511185.1 Gaiellaceae bacterium | reverse complement strand
CGACCGGTATCACCCTGCCGATCGTCAAGCACTCCTGGCTGGTGCAGAAGGCCAGCGAGATTCCCGCCACGATCAAGGCGGCCTTCCACGTCGCCCAGACCGGGCGCTCCGGCCCCGTGCTGGTGGACATCACCAGGGACGCACAGATCGCCGAGCTGGACTTCAAGTACCCCGATCACGTCGACCTGCCGGGCTGGAACCCGCCGCGGAAGGTCAACCACCGCCAGGTCATGGCGGCCGCCAAGGCGATCCTGGAAGCCGACAAGCCGATCTTCTACGTCGGCGGCGGCGTCGTCAACGGCGAGGCCTCGCCCGAGCTGCTCGAACTGGCCGAGCTGACCAACGTCCCGGTCGTCACCACTCTGACCGGTAAAGGCGCCTTCCCCGAGTCGCATCCGTTGCACGCCGGTATTCCCGGCATGCACGGCATGAAGTACTCGAATTTGGCGCTCAACCGGGCGGATCTTGTGATCGCCGTGGGCACCCGCTTCGACGATCGCGTAACCGGCAACGTGTCGGCCTTCGCCCCAAACGCGAAGATCATCCACTTCGAGGTGGACGCTGCCGAGATCGGCAAGATTCGCGAGGCCCAGATTCCCGTTTGCGCGCCGCTTCAGCCGGCGTTGGTCAAGCTCATCGCTGAGCTGCACGAGCAGATGCCCGAAGGTCGAGAGGGGCCGGTCGACTGGCTCGACAAGATCAACGAGTGGAAGGAAGAGTTCCCGCTGCGCTACGAGAAGGGCGACTTGCTCAAGCCGCAAGAGGTGCTCGAGGCGGTGCGCGATGCGACCGCGGGCCGCGACGACGTCGTCTGGACGACCGGCGTCGGTCAGCATCAGATGTGGGCGATGCAGTACCTGGTCTGCGATAAGCCGCGTTCCTTCATTACCTCCGGCGGCCTCGGGACGATGGGCTTCGGCGTGCCGGCGGCCGTCGGTGCCAAGGCTGCCCGGCCCGACGCAACCGTGATCTGTATCGACGGTGACGGCTGCTTCCAGATGACCTCGAAGGAGCTGACAACGGCGACCATTCACGGGCTACCGATCATCGTTGTGCTGATCAGGAACGGCTATCTCGGCATGGTTCGCCAGTGGCAGGAGATGTTCTACGACGAGCGCTATTCCCAGACCGATCTGACCGGCCCGATCCCCAACTACGCCAAGATGGCCGAGGCCTTCGGTGCGGTGGCGATGACGGTCACCAACTCGAGCGAGCTGGGCTCGGCACTGGAGCGCGCAATCGCGGAGAATGCAGCCGGACGCTCGGTGGTCGTGGACGCCGTTTGCGATTCGCAGGAGAAGGTCTTCCCGATGATTCCGGCCGGCGCATCGGCGGCTGACATCATCGAATATGGCAGTCACGAGAAGGCAAAGGAGGTCGAGGCGAGATGAAGCACACTCTCTCGGTCCTCGTCGAGGACAAGCCGGGTGCGCTCTCGCGCATCAGCAACCTGTTCGCACGCCGCGGCTACAATATCGAGTCGCTGGCCGTGGGGCAGACGGAGCGTGAAGGCGTCTCGCGTATCACGCTGCGTGTCGACTGCGCCGAGCACTCGCTGGAGCAGATCACCAAGCAGATTTACAAGCTCGTCAACGTGCTCAGGATCACCGAGCTAACGCCCGATGACGCCGTCGAGCGAGAGATCGCCCTCTTTACGGTGGCGGCTCCGACCGAGCGGCGGGGCGAGCTGATGGCGTTCGCCGACCACTACGGCGCACGGGTCTCCGACCTTGGACCGAAGGAGATCGTGTTCGAGATGGTCGGTCACCCCGAGGACCTCGATTCCTTCGAGGAGCTCGTCAGGCCCTACGGAATCAAAGAGATGGTGCGCACCGGCCGTATCGGGCTCAGCCGAGCCGTCAGACACTAGAAACTCTCAAAGACACCGCGTAAAAAGAAAGAGGAAAGGAACAACTCATGGCGACAATCCACCGCGAAGGCGACCTCTCACTCCTCTCCGGGAAAATCGCCATCATCGGCTACGGCAGTCAGGGTCACGCGCACGCGCAAAACCTCCGCGATTCGGGACTCCAGGTCGAGGTAGCGGAGACTCCCAAGGGCGCTGCCTGGGATCGTGCGGTCGAGGCCGGTTTCTCCGTCAAGACCGCCGCCGAGGCCGCCCGCGGCGCGGCCTTCGTGATGATCTTGCTGCCCGATCACGTTCAGCGCACGGTTTACGCGCTGGAGATCGAGCCCAACCTGGAGCCCGACGCAACGATCCTGTTCGCGCACGGCTTCAACATCCACTTCGGCTACATCAAGCCCGCTGCCGGCCACGACGTGATCATGATCGCCCCCAAAGGGCCCGGGCATCGCGTGCGTGAGATGTACGAAGCCGGCGCCGGCGTGCCAGCGCTCGTCGCGGTGCAGCAGGACGCCTCGGGTAAGGCGCTGGCCAAGGCGCTCGCTTACGCTGCCGGAATCGGCGCCGCCCGTGTTGGCGTGCTCGAGACCACCTTCGCCGAGGAGACCGAGTCGGATCTGTTCGGTGAACAGGCGGTTCTTTGTGGTGGCGCCACTCGCTTAATGCAGGCCGGGTTCGAGACGCTGGTCGAGGCCGGCTACCAGCCCGAGATCGCCTACTACGAGTGCATCAACGAGCTCAAGCTGATTGTCGATCTGATCTACGAGGGCGGCTTCGAGTACATGCGCTACTCGATCTCGGACGTTGCCGAGTACGGCGACCTCACGCGTGGCCCGCGGGTCATCGACGAGAGCGTGAAAGTGCGCATGAAGGAGATCCTCGGCGAGATCCAGAGCGGCGCGTTCGCCAAGGAACTGATCGCCGAGGAAGATGCGGGCCGGCCTAACTTCGTGCGCCTGCGCGAGGAGGCCGCCAAGCATCCTTCAGAGAAGGTTGGCAAGGAGCTGCGCTCGCTTGCCGGTCGCGAAGGCCTGATGGGCGCTGGATCCGATGGCGCCAGTTGACGTTCCCGTCGCCCTGCTCGGATACGGCACCGTCGGGGCGGCCGTAAACCGTTTTCTGCACGAGAACTCCGATGAGATCGAGCGTGCAACCGGCCACCGCCTGCGCGTCGTGCGGGCGCTCGTCCGCGACCTGAAGAAGAAGCGGGACTTTCCAGCCGCTCCCGGCGTGCTTACCACCGACTTCGCCGAGATTGCCGACGATCCCGAGATCGCCCTGGTTGCCGAGGTGATGGGCGGGCTTGACCCCACTCACGAATACATCCTGCGACTGCTGCGCGATGGCAAGCCGGTTGTGACCGCGAACAAGCAGCTACTGGCGCAAAGAGGCGCCGATCTCTTCGCGGCCGCTCAGGAGGGCGGCGTGCAGCTTCGCTTCGAGGCCTCGGTCTGCGCCGCGATTCCGGTGATCAAGGTACTGCGCGAGGCGCTGGTGGTGACGAACGTTCACCGCATCCTGGGGATCGTAAACGGCACCACCAACTACATCCTCACTCAGATGGAGCTGGGGGCCGAGTACGAGGAAGCGCTGGCGGAGGCCAAGCGCCAGGGCTATGCGGAGATGGATCCGACCGAGGACGTGTCGGGTGCCGACGCCGCCGCCAAGATGGCGATTCTGGCGACCGTGGCCTTCGGCTCACGAGTGACCTTGGATGACGTCAAGTTCGAAGGAGTTGAGCGGATCACCTCGGCGCACGTAGGCGCGGCCAAGCAGATGGATATGGTCGTTCGTCTCGTCGGGCGGGCGACTCTGGTCGAAGGCGGCTACGACGTTCGCGTCTCGCCGGCACTCGTCGATCGAGCTCACCCGCTGGCCTCGGTGGAGGGGGCGTTCAACGCCGTCATGCTCCAGGGCGACGCGATCCGTGAGATCACGCTTGAAGGGCCAGGCGCCGGAGGAATCGAGACCGCCTCGGCCGTGATTGCCGACATGGTCTCGATCATCGGCACCAAGGGCACCGGCTTCCTCCACAACGACGCCTGCTGGCGCACGATTGACCGGCTTCCGGCCGGTGAGCTTCGCTCGCCCTTCTATCTTCAGATCTCGGTGGACGATCGGCCGGGCGTGCTGGCTCGCGTCGCCGAGCGCCTGGCGGCGCACGGCATCTCGGTTGCGCGGCTTGTCCAGTTCCAGACCGACGGTGGCGCCATCCTTCACGTCATCTCCCACGAGGCGACCTACGGAGCTATCGATACGGCTCTCGCCGAGATAAGCGCCCTACCGGAGAGTCGTGAAATCGCAGTGGCCTTCCCGGTGATCTCGCAGCGCGGGGTCTCGGAGCTGGGGTGGACCTGATGGAAAGCCGCCGCTCGCTCGCGAACGGCGACTGCTCTCGCTCGATTTCGGGTAGCGCGAGATGATCGTCAAAGTCCGAGCCCCGGCGACCAGCGCCAATCTCGGCCCCGCTTTCGACTGCGCCGGGATGGCGCTCGAGCTCTGGAACGAGCTCGAAGTGAGCGAAGCCGAAGGCACGATCGTCGAGGTCGAAGGCGAGGGCCTCTCCGAGACCCCAAGAAACGCAAGTCACCTGGGGCTGCAGGCCTTCGCTCTGATCGTAGGAGTGGAGGGGAAGCGCTTCCGCTTCCTGAACCGAATCCCCTTCGCGCGCGGGCTTGGTTCCAGCTCGGCCACGATCACGCTCGGTCTTGTCGCAGCCAGCCTCTGGCAAGGAGATGAGCCAGATCCCGCGCTGCTGCTGCCTCTGGCGATGCGGCTCGAGTCGCACGCCGACAATCTCGCTGCCTGTCTATACGGTGGCGTGACCCTTTCCTGGGAGGAAGAGGGGTCGTGGTACGGCCGCCGCGTTGCCGATTCGCTTCCGCTCGCTACGATCGCGGTTATTCCCGAGAACAGCGTCGAGACGATCGTCGCCCGGGCCGGGCTTCCGGAACTAGTGGCGCACGGCGACGCCGCTTTCTCGGGCGGCCGCGCCGCTTTGCTCGGTGCGGGGCTGGCAAGTGGCGATGTCGATCTGCTTGTAGCTGCCTTCCACGATCGCCTGCACGAGCCCTACCGCTCGTCGGCGGCGCCGATTCTCTCTCAATTGCAGGAAAAGCCCGCGCAGGGATCGGTTGGGGTGACTCTCTCGGGCTCTGGCCCGACGGTCATCGTCTGGGCCCGCCACGAGGATTCACAGGCCTGCGCGCAGGAGCTGGGCAAGCGCTTCGGCGACTGCAAGGTGGTTGCCGCCGCGCTCACCGGCAGCGGCGCGGGCGCTTTCTGAGCCCAGCCCGCACGCAGGCCGGTCGCGCGCCGTGGCGGCAGAGCGTATTCAGGGGTTACGATCCTTAGCATGAGCCCAAGCGTGTACGGCTTTCCGTCGGATCCCGCCAAGAGACGCAGCAGTCTGCTTACCGACGGGCCCGACCGCGCGCCGGCGCGCTCCTACTTCAAGGCCATCGGTTTCACCGACGAGGACCTCGCCAAGCCGCTGGTGGGAATCGCCACGACCTGGATCGAGACGATGCCCTGTAACTACAACCAGCGCGAACTGACCGAGCACGTTCGGCAGGGTATTCGCGCCGCCGGCGGGATGCCTGTGGAGCTCAACACCATCGCCGTCTCCGACGGCGTCACCATGGGCACGCCGGGCATGCGCGGATCGCTCGTCTCGCGCGAGGTGATCGCCGACTCGATCGAGCTGGTCGCCTACAGCCATATGTTCGATGGGTTGGTCTGCCTGGTCGGTTGCGACAAGACGATCCCGGCGGCTTTGATGGCGCTTCTCCGGCTCGATATCCCGGGGCTCGTGCTCTACAACGGCTCGATCGCGCCCGGTCGATGGCACGGCAAGGATGTGACCGTTCAGGACGTGTTCGAGGCGGTCGGGACGCATGCCGTCGGGAAGATGACCGACGACGACCTGCACGAGCTGGAAACGCTCGCTTGCCCCGGTGCCGGGGCCTGCGGCGGCCAGTTCACGGCCAACACGATGTCGATGGCGCTCGACTTTCTTGGCATCAGCCCGGCCGGACTGAACGAGATACCGGCGACCGACAGAGGGAAAGGCGCGGCCGCCAACACGGCCGGCGATTTGGTGATGAAGCTCGTGCGCGAGAACATCACGCCCCGGCAGATCGTGACCCGCGAAGCGCTCGAAAACGCCATCACCTCAGTGGCCGCCAGCGGCGGCTCCACCAACGGCGTCCTGCACCTGCTCGCGATCGCCCGCGAGGCCGGTGTCCCGCTCCAGATCGACGACTTCGAGCAGATCGCCGCGCGGACGCCCGTGATCGCCAGCCTTAAGCCGGGCGGCCACTACGTCGCGACCGATCTCTACGACGCGGGCGGCTGCGCGCTCGTGGCTCGCGAGCTGGCCAAGCGCGACCTCCTTCACCTTGAGGCTCGCAACGTGGACGGGCGGACGCTGGCCGAGATCGCCTTCGACGCCAAGGAATCCGAGGGACAGAAGGTCGTCTCCAAGATCGAGGAGCCGTTTCAGAAGCGCGGCGGCTTTGCCATCCTGCGCGGCAACATCGCGCCGGAGGGCTGCGTGGTCAAGCTGGCCGGTCACGAGCGCACCTACCATCGCGGCCCGGCGCGCGTCTTCGACTCCGAAGAGGAGTGCTTCGCGGCCGTCAAGGCCGGCATGGTGCAGGCCGGCGATGTGGTCGTGATCCGCTACGAAGGCCCGGCCGGCGGCCCCGGAATGCGCGAGATGCTCGCGGTCACCGCCGCGCTGGCCGGCGAGGGGCTGGACGAATCGGTCGCTCTTCTCACCGACGGGCGCTTCTCCGGCGCCACACACGGATTCATGGCCGCTCACGTCTCTCCCGAAGCCGCGCGTCGCGGCCCGATCGCCGCCTTGCGCGAGGACGACCTGATCGTTCTCGATGTCGAGGCGCACGAGCTCAAAGTCGAGCTATCAGACGACGAGATCGAATCGCGGCTGGCCGACTGGAAGGCTCCGGAACCGCGCTACACGAGCGGCGTCTTCGCCAAGTACGCGGCGCTCGTGAGCTCGGCCTCCGAGGGGGCCATAACTCGCCCGCCAGCCTGAGAAAAACACGAATATTCCTTCAAGCTTCGGAGCCTGCGAGCCGAAAAGAGAGTGACGGCCCATGCAGTCAGTCGGCTCTGCACACTCTTCCTGGCGGTCGGAGAAGGGGCAAGACCTTTCCGGCGACCTGCACGATGCTGTCAGAGCGGTATCTGATGCAGCAGCGCGAAAAGAGAGACAAGATGAACAGGAACAGGAGGAGGAGGATGCTCCAGCGCCGCCCGCGGCCGCAGCCGAAGTAACCCCGCCCATGAACAGTCCTACTCCGAACGGCTATCTCTCTCCGGCGCTGATCGATCAGATGCCGGCGATGCTCTGGGCGATCAACGGCGATTTGCGCTTCATGAGCTGCCGCGGTGGAGCGCTGACCGATCTGGGGCTTGCTCCCGACAGCCTCGTCGGCATGACCCTGTTCGAGTTTTTCCAGACCGAGGACACGGCCTTCACACCGATCGCTGCGACTCTGCGCGCACTCCGCGGCGAGACGGTCAACTACGAGCTTGATTGGGGAACGCGGGTGTACCGGGTGCGGGTTGGGCCGAACAGAGACAGCGCGGGCCAGATCATCGGCGCGGTCTCCGTGGTCTTCGACATCAGCGACGTCCGCCGCGAAGAAGAGCAGCTGGTGAACGAAGGCGAGTTCCTGCGCAAGATCGCCGAGAACATGCCCGACGCGGTCGTGCTCGTGGACGGCGAGGGGCGCTTCCTCTATGCCTCGCCGTCGTGTGCCGAAGAGCTCGGCTACGACTTCCTCTCGCTGGCCGGCGTTAACTTCCTCTCGCTGATCGAGCCCGATGACCTGGCAATTGCCCAGGACGCGATCGGTGACGTCTACCGCGGCGACTCCTATCCGTTTGCAGTGCGAATGAGACGTGCGGACGGAAGCTGGGCACTGATGGAGACGATGGCGACCGCCCTGACTACCAGCGACGGCACCCGGCTGCTGCTCGTGAGCATGCGCGACGTCAGTGAAGAGAAGCGCTCGGGCGAATACGTCCACCTCAATCGGCGCATGAGCGAGTTCCGGCACAAAGCTCAAGAGACGGCCGAGAACCTGCGCGCGCTCCTGTTCACGATCGAGCGCGGCGACTCCCCCGGCACCGCCGAGTCTCAGATCGCGCAGGTGCTGACCAACGTCGAGCAGCCGCCGCCGCCCCAGCCTCGCGAGACCCAGGGCTGAGCCCGATAGGAGCGGTAACCGCGGAGGCGTGGCGATGGCTTTGCCGCCGCCGCTAGGCTTAAGGCGCCATGGGCTACACGGTTGCCGAAAAGATCCTGCTCAGCCACTCCGACGCCGATCGCGTCGAACCAGGACAGGTCGTCATGGTCCGCTGCGACATCGTGCTGGCCAATGACGTGACCGGGCCGGTCGCCTTCCGGCAGATGGAGAAGATGGGCGCGAGCAAGGTTTTCGATCCGGCCAAGATCGTGATGGTTGCCGATCACTTCGCGCCGGCCAAGGATGAGCGCTCGGCGATCCTGATCAAGCGCCTCAAGGACTGGTCGCTGGAAAACGGCGTCGTCTTTTACGACCAGGGCCGCGGCGGCATCGAGCACACCCTACTCGTGCAGGAGGGCTTGGTGCTGCCCGGATCGGTGATTGTCGGCGGCGACTCGCATACCTGCACGCACGGAGCGATAGGCGCGTTCTCTTCCGGGCTGGGCTCGACCGACATCGCCTACTGCCTCGCCTTCGGTGAGTTCTGGCAGGCGGCGCCGGGCACGATCCAGGTCACCGTCAAGGGCGAGAAGGGCCGCTTCGTCACCGGCAAGGACGTGATTCTGGCCGTTATCGGCCAGATCGGCGCCGGCGGCGGTACGGGCAACGTGCTCGAGTTCGTCGGCCCGGGCGCCGAAGCGCTCTCGATCGACGAGCGTTTGGCCGTCTCCAACCTGGCTGTAGAGGCCGGCTCCGAGACGGGGATATTCCCCGCCGACGAGAAGACGACCGCCTACTTGGGCGGTCGCACCGACAAGCCTTGGCAAGCCGTTCTCTCTGACGCCGACGCAAGCTACGCGCAGCGGATCGAGGTCGACTTCGACCGGCTCCAACCGCTGGTTGCCAAGCCCTACAACCCCGAGAACGTCGTGCCCGTAAGCGAGCTCGCAGGCACCCTGATCCATCAGGTCGTGGTGGGCAACTGCGCCAATGGGACGATGACCGACCTGCGCCAGGCGGCGCAGATGGTCAAGGGCAAGCGCGTTCATCAGCGCACGCGCATGATCGTCGTGCCCGCGACGCAGAAGATCTACCGCGAGGCGCTGGCCGAAGGCCTGATCGACACCCTCGTCGAGGCCGGCGCCGCGATCTCCACTCCCACCTGCGGGCCCTGCTTCGGCGGCCACACCGGGGCTCTGGCCCCGGGCGAGAATGCGCTCTCGACCATCAACCGAAACTTCAAGGGCCGCTCCGGCTCACCTGAGGCGAGCGTTTACCTCGGCAACGCCTTTGTCGCCGGCGCGGCGGCCGTGGCGGGCGAGATCGTCGATCCGGCGGAGGTGGTCTGATGAAGCTCTCCGGCAAGGCCGTCGTCCTAGCGGGCACGAACATCGATACCGACGTTCTCTACCCCGGCATCTATCTCAACATCGACGATCCCGACTTGATGAAGCCCTATCTGTTCGAGGGGCTCGATCCGTCGCTGCGCGATCAGCTCGAGGGCGATACGGTGCTCGTAGTAGGCGAGAACTTCGGTATGGGCTCCTCGCGTGAGCACGTGCCGCTGGCAATGAAGGCCTGGGGCGTGCGTTGCGTCGTTGGGGCGAGCTTCGCCCGCATCTTCTACCGCAACTGCATCAATCTGGCGCTGCCGGCGATCAGTTGTCCCGAGGCGGCGCAGGCGGCCAAGCCGGGCTCGGAGATCTCGGTCGACGCGGCCGCCGGCAAGGTGACCGTGGACGGGCAGGAGTTCGTCGCCGCGCCTGTTCCCCCGTTCATGCTCGAGATGCTCGAGCGCGGCGGTCTGGTTCCCTGGGCTCAACACAAGCTGGCGCAATCATGAAAGTCGTTTGCCTGCCGGGCGACGGAATCGGTCCCGAGGTGATGGAGGCCGCGATGCGCGTGCTGAAGCCGCTGCCGCTCGAGCTGGAGAAGCAGCCCTTCGGAGGCGAGGCGATCGCCAAATTCGGCACTCCGCTTCCGGCCGCGACGCTCGAGGCCTGCAAGCAGGCGGACGCGGTCTTGCTGGGCGCGATTGGGCTGCCGAAATACGACGGCGCCGCGGTGCGGCCCGAGCAGGGCCTGATCGAGCTGCGCGGAGCGCTCGACGTTTACGCCAACCTGCGTCCCTCGAGCGACGGCGAGAAGGTCGATCTGCTGATCGTGCGCGAGTTGGTCGGCGGTATCTACTACGGCCGCCGCGGCCGTACCGAAGACGGAATGGTCTTCGACACCTGCGAGTACACGGAGCCCCAGATCGAGCGCATCGCCCGGCGCGGCTTCGAGCTGGCGCGCAAGCGGAGCAAGCGGCTGACCTGCGTCGACAAGGCGAACGTGCTTGCCACCTCGCGACTCTGGCGCCAGGTCGTCGAGCGCGTCAAGAGCGACTATTCGGACGTCGCGGTGCAGTACATGCTGGTCGATAACGCGGCCATGCAGATCGCCCGCGCGCCCGAGCAGTTCGACGTGATCGTGACCGAGAACATGTTCGGCGACATCCTCTCCGACCTGGCCGCGGCTGTCACCGGCGGGCTCGGCGTCGCCGCCTCAGCCTCACTA
>DATCCQ010000163.1:0-8703 GCA_036511185.1 Gaiellaceae bacterium | reverse complement strand
GTCTGCCGCACCGACCTGCACATCCGCGACGGCGAGCTGACCAAGCCGAAGCTGCCGCTAGTTCTCGGGCACCAGATCGTGGGCAAGGTCGCCGGGCTCGGCCCGGGCGCCGAGGGTTTCGCGCTCGGCGATCGCGTCGGTGTTCCCTGGCTCGGCTGGACGTGCGGCGAGTGCCGCTACTGCCAGAGCGGCCGCGAAAACCTCTGCGACGCGGCTCGCTTCACCGGTTACGACATGGACGGCGGCTATGCGGAATATGCGCTGGCCGACCATCGCTACTGCTTTGCCATCCCCGAGGGCTTCGACGACCTGCAGGCGGCGCCGCTTCTCTGCGCCGGGCTGATCGGCTATCGCTCGCTACGCCTGGCCGGTGACGCGGAGCGTCTCGGCCTCTACGGCTTCGGCGCATCGGCGCACATCGTCTGTCAGGTCGCCAAGTTTCAGGGCAGGAAGGTGTCCGCCTTCACCAAGCCCGGCGACGGGGACGGCCAGGCCTTCGCGCGCGGGCTGGGCGCCGACTGGGCCGGCGGCTCCGACGAGCGCCCGCCCGAAGAGCTCGACGCCGCGATCGTCTTCGCACCGGTGGGGGCGCTGATGATCGAAGCGCTGCGGCGCTCGGCCAAGGGCGCCCGCATCGTCTCGGCCGGCATCCACATGTCCGACATTCCCTCCTTCCCCTATGAAGAGCTCTGGGGCGAGCGCTCGCTGATGTCGGTCGCCAACCTGACGCGCGAGGACGGGCGCGAGTTTCTCGAGCTGGCGCCGCAGGTACCCGTCCACACGCAGGTGACCGAATACCCGCTCGAGCGGGCAGGCGAGGCGCTCGACGACATACGGAGCGGCGAGCTTGAAGGGGCAGCGGTACTACGAATCGCCTGAAAGTGCTCGAGCGAATCACCGTTTTCGTTTGCCGCAATGCCCGAGCCGGTCATAACGATTCAGGAGGCCTACCGGTAGAGTCAAACCCATGAAAAAGAACGCGATCCGCAACCCCGACTCCTTCGAGGCCAGACTGGCCCACTTCCTCTACGAGCGCTTCGAGGAGGCCCGAGCAGTCAGGGTGGGGGAGAAGGAGACCTCGGATCAGGCCGCGATCGTCAAGCGCTACGGCTATCTCTTCACGCGCCGCCAGCTCGAGGCGCTAAGCAAATACGAGCGCGAGGCCGAGTCGCGCGGCGTCTCGGCCAAAGAGGCCGAGCGACTCTATCGTCTGCGCAAGATCTGTGAGGGCGGGATCGTCGCTGCCGAGCTGGCCGCGCGCGAGGACGCGCTAGAGAACGAGGTTCTAGCCGCGCGCGTCGCCTGGAAGGGCGAGGAAATGCCGCTCAGGACGGCTCAGGCGCGCCTGGCGGTGCTCGATTCCTACGCCGAGCGCGACGAGTTGGGCGAGCTCCAGGCCGAGGTATCGGCGGGCTTCAATGCCGAGAGCCTGCAGTTGATCGCCGCCGCCGAGAAGCTCGAGGCCGAGCTTTCCGCTCAGCCCGACCCGATCAAGCGCAGCGAGGAAGAGAAGGGCATCTCGCTGCGCGAGCTGGAAGCGGTGCTGACAAAGGTCTCCGCGCAGCTCGACGAGCGCTGGAGTGAGCTGCGCGAGCACTGGTTCAACCGCCTGCTTGGCGCCGAACGCGACGACCTTCCGCGACAGCACCAGATGGCCTACATGCGCCGTCTCTCGCCGCTTGCCGATACCTACACGCGCGAGGGCGCCACCCAGATCTGCCTGGACACGCTGTCACAGCTCGGCTTCGACCTGAAAGCGATGCGCAATATCCGCCTCGATCTCGACGACCGGCCGCAGAAGTCGCCGCGCGCCTGCGTGATCGCCTCCGATCCACCCCAGCTCGTGCACCTGATCACGCGCGCCCAGGGCGGCCTGCACGACTACGAGGCTTTCCTGCACGAGGCCGGGCACGCCCTGCACTACGGCGGCTGCGACCCCGCGCTGCCCTACGCCTTCCGCGGTCTCTCGCGCGACCACGCTCTGACCGAGATCTACTCCTACATCACCGCCAAGATCGTGAACGAGCCCGGCTGGCACGAGCGCTATTTCTCACTCTCTGCGGAGACGGCGCGCGAGAACGCCGAGGCCGGCATATTTATCGAGGTCTTGCTTTTCCGCCGCTACGTGGCCAAGCTCCAGTTCGAGCTGGAGTTCTGGCAGCGATTTGCGACTGACGGAGGTTCCGAGAAGGGCTACGCCGAGCGACAGCTGGCGGCCACGGGCGTTCGCTACCGGCCTGACTGGTATCTCTCAGATATGGACTCCGGCTTCTACTCGGCCGACTACCTGCGTGCCTGGATCAGGTCGGCGCAGCTTCGTGCCTCACTGCTGAAAGAAGTGGGCGAAGACTGGTGGCAGAGCGAAAAGACGGGCGAGTTTCTAGGCCAGCTCTTCAAAGAGGGCACGCGCCCCTCGAATGAGGAGATCGCGGCTCGGTTCGGCTTCGAGCCACTCGATTGCGCTCCGCTGCTCGCCGAGCTCGGCGCGTAACCGCTGCGGGTACCCGTCTACCTCGAAAAGGGACTTGCGCTCTGGTACCCCTGCCATACGATCCGAGCTCACCCTCGTACTCGCAGCTGCGTGCAACAAGAGAGCCGACATAAGCGGTCTTTTCGCTCCTTTGTCTTGGCCTGCGCGCTTGCTGCACTCCTGCTGCTTTCGACCGTGACCGCCGCCGCAGCTTGCCGGCCCGGCTCGTCCGCGCGCCCGGGCAAGGCGCCCGTAGCGCCGAGCAAGGCCGTGCCCACGCCCAAGCCGGCGCCGAGCGTCAAGGCCTGCCCCTCCTCGGCTCGCTACAACCCGAAGACCGGCAGCTGCGAGCGCTATCGCTTCTAATCGGGCGGCGTGGCGGCCTGAACGACTTCCGTCAACTGTTTTAACGCGGCGCTGACCTTCGCCTCGGGCGGCTTGAGGAGCTCGATAACGGCGTCCTGCGCCGGCACAAAACGCTTCCAGGCCCCGTACTGAACCTCGAAGCCCATAGGGGTGAGCTCGATCCGCAGACACTGAGGGACATTTTTCTAAACCACTTGACGTACTATTACGTTAGCGCTAACGTAACAGTACGTTATGGCCCGAGTGGGCCGAGACAGCGGGAGGAGGAGCGTGGCCAGAGTCTTCAAGCGCGGCGAGCTCAAGCAGGCGATAGTTGCCGTGCTCGCTGCTCTGGGCGAAGCGCATGGCTACGCGATCATGGCCGAGCTGAAGGAACGCGTGGGAGGTCGCTGGCGACCTAGCCCCGGTGCGATCTATCCGGCGCTGCTCTCGCTCGAAGAGCTTGGCATGGTGTCGTCGGTGGATGAGGAGGGGATGAAGGTCTACTCGCTGACCAGTGAGGGCCGGCGCGTGGCGCTCTCGGAGGAAAAGACCGGCGCCTGGACAGCGCTGGCAAAAAGGGCCGCCGACGCGTCTCCGCGCGCCAGCATCGGCTCGCTCATCGACGCCTTCGCCTCGTCCTTCTCGGAGCGGCGAAAGCTCGTCGACGGCAAGCAGGCACGAGCCGTCGAGCGGGTGCTGTCGCGAGCGGGCGAAGAGATCATGCAGACACTCGAAAAAGGAGAGAAAAGTGGATGAGTTCGGCGAGCTGGCTCTGCGCGAGCGGGAGGCGCGCAGGATCGTGCGCAGGCAGTGGTTCTGGCTGCATTTCGTGATCTGGGCGACGATTCAGATCTTCCTGGTGATCGTTTGGGCGATCAGCAGCGCCCACTACCCGTGGTTCATCTTCCCGCTCTTCGGCTGGGGAATCTTCGTCGCCGGGCACGCGGCTTACGCCTTCATCGTGCGCGATCCCGAGGAGATCATGGTCGAGCGCGAGCGGAGTCGGACGGAGAACGAGAAGTGAGAGTGCGACCTGCGCGCTAGCTAGGAGACAGTGTTGGGTAGCGAATTAACCAAGACGGTTGCGTCGTGGATCGCGGAGCGGCTCTGGGCCGAGTTGGCCGGGCTGGGCGAGCTCTGGTTGCGACTTATCGCCTGGCTGGTAGCGGAAAACGGGCGGCTGCTCGCGCCGCTTGAGCACTCGATCGCTCTCCTTCTCATCTTGCCCTTGTACGTCCTTGCTGTCCTGGTCGTCGGGCGTGGGCTCGGCCTCCTCTCCCCACGGGGGCAGCGACCTATCGGAGGAATGCGTTGACCGGAAAACTCAGTTCGCCCACCTTCGTCCAGACGGTGCTCGGGCCGTTCTTCGCTCGGCGAACCTATCTGGGGCTCGTTTACGCCCTAGCGGGTCTTCCGCTCGGGACGTTCTATTTCTGCTTCATCGTGACCGGGCTGTCGCTCGGGCTCGGGCTACTGGTTACGCTGGTCGGCATTCCCGTGCTCGTCTTAACCCTGGCCGGCTGTCGCGGCCTGGCCCAACTCGAGCGCACGCTTACAGCGTCATTACTCGGTGCCTCGATGCCACGCGTACGGATCGAGCAAGAGCGAGGGTTCCTCTGGCGCCGCCTTGTCGGACAGCTCCGCTCGAGCGCGACCTGGCGCGAGCTCGCCTATCTGCTGATTCGCTTCCCGACCGGGATCGCCAGCTTCACGATTGCCGTATCGGTTATTGCCCTTCCGCTGTCTCTGCTCGTTCAGCCGTTTCTGGTCGCCTTCGGCGTATCTGGCATGCAGATAAACAGCTGGCACGTAGACACCTTCGGGCGAGCTCTTCTTCTCGTCCCACCCGGACTTGCCCTACTCCTTGTCGCTCCGGCGATCATCACCGCTCAGGCCCGAGTGGAGCGCTCGCTCGCGACCTTCTTCCTGGCCCGCGTTCCGCGCGCCGACTTCCGCCGCGCCGTCGCCCACTTCCTGGCCCGCGGCGAATCCGACGCCTTCAGTCTCCTGAGCGACCTCGAGCTCTATTTTAGCCCAGGCCCGTACGTGACCGCCAACAGGCTCAAGGCGAACCTGCTGACGCTCGAGGATCTCGATCTCGTTTCTGTGCAGCGTGACAGCTCGCGCGATCGCTACAGCTTGAGCGCGAAGGGGCAGAAGGCGTTCGAGCGGCTCTAGCGGGACGTTGGCCCTCCGGCGCCGCGCCGGTAAAGGAGGCGAAGGCCGCGCGGCGCAGGGTAGTACTCACGTACGCATAAGCCGCGCGGCCGCAGCAT
The DNA here is from genome assembly GCA_036511185.1 of Gaiellaceae bacterium. Lineage (GTDB taxonomy): Bacteria > Actinomycetota > Thermoleophilia > Gaiellales > Gaiellaceae > Fen-549. The sequence continues at coordinate 3,609 of DATCCQ010000163.1, read as the reverse complement.
CCTGCAGTCCAACGTCGTTCCAGCGCGGCGAGAAGGCGCATACGGGATTCGAACCCGTGCCGCCGCCGTGAGAGGGCGGTGTCCTAGGCCACTAGACGAATGCGCCGTGCGGAGCGTCAGTGTAGCGGCCGTACCGAGTCTCCGTAACTAAGGCCCGGTGCTTCTCGCTTTCTCGAGGCGACGCTGGCGGTGCGAGCCCGGAGAGCACAGTGTGAACACACGGGCTCGGAGAGGATCGTGCCGCCAGCGTCGCCAGGCGGTTCGGAGGAGGCCGGCCGCGCCCGGCCGTATCGAGCCGCCGGTCGAGGAAGCGAGATGAGAGGGCGGTGTCCTAGGCCACTAGACGAATGCGCCGTGCAGAAGAAGCCCAGTGAGTGTACCGAACTCGACGAAGCCCTCAAGCATTTAGCCGGTAGGCCGATATACGAACTGAGATCTACGGCCGATCGAATGAATCTCCTGCTCAAACGGTGGTAGAAGATCCTCTATCGCGGCGCTACTGGTGGTTTTCCCCGAGGTGCGGCATGGAAGAGATGTTCGAGTTCCCCCAGCAGACCGTCGTCCTAGTTGAGGACGAAGACATGGTGCGCCGGCTCGTATCGCGCCTGCTCGAGAGGGCGGGCTATCGGGTCGTCGAGGCCTGGACCGGGGAGGAAGGCTTGAGGATCCTGAGTAACGGCGAAAAGGTCGACCTTCTGCTCACCGACATGTCGCTTCCCGGCGAGCTGAACGGCCTCGAGCTTGCGCGGCGCGCGCTCGAGAAGCGAAGCGATCTCAAGCTGATCTGCATGTCCGGCTCCGGCGAAGAGGAGTTGACGAGCGATCTCGTCGCGCGGGCCAAGCACGCTGCCTTCCTCGGCAAGCCCTTCTCGTCCGCTCAGTTGATCGAGACCGTGAGCGGTCTTTTAGCCGAAGCTTCTTAGCTTTTTCTTCCGGCCGTCGACTCGCGAACTACGAGTTCGACCGGCAGCGTCAGCTTGGGCGGAGTTGCCTTGGGGTTGTCGATCAGCGCCATAACCTGCTCGCCGGCGGCGCGTCCGAGCCCGACCTTGTCCTGGCGAATGGTGCTGATTGACGGGCTGAAAGTGGCCGCAAAAGGCGCGTCGTCGAAGCCGATGATGGCAACGTCGTCGGGCACCTTGAGGCCCGCAACGGTTGCCGCTCCGATTGCTCCCACGGCCATCATGTCGCTGGCGCAGAAGACGGCGTCGGGCCGCTCGGCGAGTGCGAGCAGGCTTTCCATGGCCGTGAACCCCGACGGCTCGTAGAAGTCGCCGCTCTGGATGTACTCGGAGTGCTGGCTCAAGCCGAGCTCTTTGATCTGCTCTCGGTATCCCGTCAGCCGGTCGCGGCCCGGGCGGGTGTAGGTCATGCCGGTGATGGTCGCGATCTTGCGCCGTCCGAGCTCGTGCAGGTGGCTGACCGCCAGCTTGGCGCCCGCGACGTTGTCCGAGATCACGTAGCCGGTAATCGGGCCCGTCAGATCGAGATCGACGCCGATGCAAGGAACTTCTGAACGAACGAGCTTCTGGATCTCGGGGAAGCTGCGACCGACGCCCATCAAGATCATGCCGTCGACGTGGTGACGGCGGCAGCGCTCGAGGTAGTCGTAGGTGCGGATGCTGCCGGCAGGTGTGCCGCCGGTGAAGAAGAGCATGTCGTAGCCGCCCTCGGCGATCACTTCTTTGAGGCCGTCGAGAACGTCGCCAAAGACCGGGTGGCGTAGGTCGACATGGCCCGAGGTATCGAGGATGACTCCGATCACCTGCGAGGGCATGTCGGTGACGGCGGCCGACGAGATGTCGCTTGTAACCTCCAGTTCGCGCACGAGCTTGAGCACGCGCTCACGCGTCTCGGCGTCGATTCCGGCGTCGCCGCCGAGAATCCTGGTCACGGTTGAGGCCGAGACACCCGCCTGGTTTGCCAGTTCGCGAATCGTGGGCATTACAGTCGCCTTTCGAAAGATCGCCGCCGCTTTAGTTATCGAGCACCCGCTACTCCGACTTTAACGAGAGGCGCCCAGTTGATCGAGGCTGACCTCCGGCGCATCTCGAGTAATAGCTGCGGGGCAGGGACTCGAACCCCGATCACCTGATCCAGAGTCAGGCGTCCTACCATTAGACGACCCCGCAAAGAAGAGCTTTGCGATTGTAGCGGCCTCATAGACGGCTCAGCGCGTCTTCGAGCGGATGTGGCCGAAACACCGCCGCTCGGAGGCTTCTTCCCGGGCGGGCGCTAGCCGCTCTTGCCAGCGCGGAGCGCTGCGCCGCAGGACTCCCGCACCATCAGGTCGGCGGAGAGTATTACCACCGGCGGCACGACCGACGACTCGTCGATGATGCGCATCAGCGCCTCGCAGGCGGCCGCGCCGAGGCCCGCCTTGTCTTGACGAACGGTGGTCAGCGCCGGCTCCATCATGCTCGCGAAAGAGGCGTCGTCGAAGCCGACAACGGCGATGTCTTCGGGTACGCGCAGGCCGGCGGCGTGGGCAGCTCGAATTGCCCCCAGGGCCATCATGTCGCTGGAACAAAAAACGGCTTCGGGGCGCTGCTCGAGCGTCAGCAGGCGCTCCATGCCTGCGTATCCGGAGGGCTCGTAGAAGTCGCCCTCGACCATGTACTCCTCGCGGAAGGGAAGCTCTGCGCGCTCGAGGCCGGAGCGGTAGCCGAGGATGCGATCGATTCCCGGCCGGCTGTCGACAATCCCCGAGATATGGGCGATACGCGTGTAACCGAGCGCGTTCAGATACTGGACTACGGTTGCTGCGGCTTCGACGTTGTCTGACATGACGTAGGTAGCGCGGGCGCCGACCAGATCGAGATCGATCGCCACGGCAGGGATCTGCTCCGAGACGAGGTACGCGAGCTCCGGATCGCTACGCGAGAAGCCCATCAGGATGACGCCCGCGATGCCGTGCCGGCGGCAGCGGGCAACATAGGAAAACTCGGGGTTGAACTCCGCGCTGACGTGGCCCGAGAAGAGCAGCAGGTCGTAGCGGCTGGCGACGGCGCGCTCCTTGACCCCCTCGAATACCTCAGAGAAAAAGGGGTGGAGGAGATCGGACTGGAGGCCGGTCGTGATCGCGACGCCGAGCACTCGTGGATAAGTCGACGGGCCCGCCCTGTGCAGCATCTTTCCCTGAGCCGCAAGCGAGATCGCCCGCTCACGGACGTCGTCGGTCACCGCCTGGCCGCGTCTCAGCATTTCCGAGACGGCCTCTGCCGACATCCGCATCGTGGGCACCTCGAGCTGGGGCGGTTTGTGGCTCTTGCTATTCACGATCCTCTGGCTATCAGTATCGGTGTATATCGACGTTAACGCCCAGAATTACACCGAGGGGCTCGGTATGACGTCCACTGCGGCGGAATCTGGGCTGCGTTTAAGGGCGCATACGGGCAGTATCTGCCGGTTTCCTCGCTTTTCAAGTCTCGATCTGTAGATAATCCCGGCTATGAACGAACATCCAGTCACACTCCACGTAAAGGACGACCTGCGGCGCTCACGCCTCACGGTCTTCTTCCGCTTCTTGCTCTGCTTCCCGCATTTCATCTGGCTCTACCTCTGGGGAGCCGTAGTTGAAATCGTCTTCATCCTCAACTGGCTTGTCGC
>DATCCQ010000162.1:0-6251 GCA_036511185.1 Gaiellaceae bacterium | reverse complement strand
TATGCGGATGCTGAGCCGGATCAAAGCGCTCACGTCTCCGCGGCGCACTGCCTCCGCTCGGTGCAAGGAGTCGCCGGTCCGGAAGGCATCGGCCCAGATCGCGTCTCTGACTTCTCGTTCTCTTTTCATTGCTCTCATTTCCCTTCCTTCATATATCGATTGATGTGCATATAGCCGTTACTCGCCAAAGCAAACATCGCCTCGTCGCAATCGCAGCAGCGCTAACGTCCGCCCCATGAGTTGGACGCTATGGACGCTCGTGCTGCTCGGCGGGCTCGCGCTCGTGTGGGTCGCCGCCGTCCTCTTTCTCTTCTTCGCGGGCCGCCGCACGCAGGCCCGGGCGCTGGCCGGCTTCATCCCTGACTGCATCGTCCTGGTCGGGCGCCTCCTGCACGACCCGCGCGTGCCACGGCGGCGCAAGCTACTACTCGTGGCGACGGCGGGGTACCTGGCGCTTCCCTTCGATCTGGTGCCCGATTTCATTCCGGTAGTCGGGCAGCTCGACGACGCGATCATCGTCGCTCTGGTGCTACGCAGCTTCCTACGTGGCGGCGAGGAGCAACTCCTGCGCGAGCACTGGCCGGGGCCGGAGAGCTCGCTCGAGCTGATCCTGCGCCTGATCAATCGCAACGTTTCCACTTCACCGGAGAAGGCGTGAGCTTCTAGGGCGTCATGCGCGACGGATCGCGATAGAGATCGCCGGGGGCGATGAACCCCTCCATCCGTTGCGAGCCCGGGTGGAAGACGACGACCTGCTGCTCGCGCTGCTGGAAGCAGGTGACGCCGGGCGTGCCCTGCCAGTACCGCTGCACGGTCAGCCAGACGTATACGACTACCTCGTCGTATGGCACATCGGACTGCACCACCTCGTAGCGCTTGCCGTTCTGGTTCTCCGTGCCCTCGGGTCCCTGGAACGAGGCCCACTCCGCTCCGGGACCGCTCAGCTCAACCGGCTGGCCGCTACCGAGCCTGACGACATCGACCTGATCGACGCGCACGGCGGTCTGCTGCTCGCTGCTGCCGCCGATCACGATCGGGATGGCGAATGAGCTCGGCACCGCGTCGACCACGTTCCACATCGATTCGAGCGGCGCCGAGGAGTCGAACTCCGGCTCGGGGCTGAAATCGCGCTTCGCTTGTTTCCAGGTCAGCAACCCACTGCCCTGCCCTGTCACCACCGAGTCGTCATCTGCCTCGTCGCCCGAGAAGCCGTCCACGAGCGCGCCGGCGATATCGAGCAGATCGCTCGAGTGGTCCTTTGCCAGCGTGTCGGGAATATCCGCCCATTTGGTGATGTCGAACACGCTGCCCGTATCTTCCGGCTCGAACCAGCTCGAAAAGTCGACCTCCGACTTGGTCGCGTGCGTCTCGTACGTACCGCCCCAGGCGGTCACGTCTACCGCCGAGAGCTCATCGGTTCCTTTCCAGTACTCGGCGCCGACGCTGATCGCGTAGTTGCCGAACCAGGCGTACATGTCGGCGCCGGAAATAGGGCCCAGGCCCGGCCAACCCGCATCGATCATCCAGGACGTGTAGCCCTGGGTGGTCGAGCGCACCCGCAACTCACCGCGGCCGGGCACGAGCCCGTAGGTGAAGAAGAAATCGTCGCCGCCGTAGAGCATTACTTCCTCTGTGAGCGTGAGGCCGATGCCGGAGACCGTGACCGTGTAGCGCTGAGCGGGCTTGGCGAGCAGTTCGACCGGCTCGAAGGTGCCGCCTGCGCTCACGGCCGGCCTCGCAACCACCTCGTCGCGGGCGTTGGTGATCGTGATCGTGGCGCTACCAACCGGGGCGCCCTTCCTGTCGACCACGCGCCCGCCGAGGAAGCCGGTCGTAATCTCATGCATTGTGATCGTTTGGGTGCGCTCCTGGCCGAGAACGACCTCGACGTCTTGGGCTGGAACGGGCTGATAGCCCCGCTTGACGAAGGAGAAGGTGTAGGTGCGAGCCGATATATCCCAACTCAGCTCGCCGCTCGACGGCGTGCGTTCCTGCTCGTCGTAGTCGTGCAGATAGACGTCGACGCCCTCGAGCGCCACGCCCGAGTCATCCACTACTCGGAGCGTAATGACGCCGTGATTGTCCATCTCGGCCGGGACGAAAGCGAGTGGCTTGGTGCGCGAGACCGTGACCTGAGTCTCGAGCCGGTTGAAGCCTTCTTTCTCGACCACGACCGGGTAGCTGCCGAACTCGAGATCGTCGATCGTGAAAGTGCCGGCCACATCGGTCAACACCATCCGGTCGCCGATCGTAACGACCGTGTTCTCGAGACTCGGATACCAGCCCGTTCTGTGCCGGAGATCCGAGGAGGCGTTGACGACGTGGCCCATGACGAGGCCCTTCTGACGCACCACGACGGCCGAGCTCGCGGCGTTGTTACCGGTCGTGTACTCCTCGCTCGCCGTCGTGAGGGAGAACGAGACCTCGACCTTCTCTTCCGCGAGGTCCGCCGGCACCGTCCAGGGAATGGAGAAATCTGCGCTCGACGCGGCGGCCATCGTCGCGAGCGTGACGGAGCCGACTTCCTGCCCGCTCACCGTCGCGGTCACCGTGACCGCCCGGGCGGGACGCGAGCCGCGGTTGACGATTTTGCCCTTGAGCGCAACCGGCGCGCCGCAAATCGCTTTGAGCGGCAACTGCGCGAAGGCGTTCAGGTCGAACATCGGATCGGCGTAGAGCGGCTTGCCGCCCTCGAGGATGGTCGACCGGCTCGCCCAGGCGCTGCCGTTCCAGGGCCAGAGCACGAAGCGGCCGCGGTCGGGCGAACCGACCGGGGCATCGGGCTTGGCGTGCGTGTCGAAGTAGGCGAAGGAAAGCGAGGAACCGCTCCCGACCAGCTCACACGGGAAGAGGTCGACCATGCGTGGCGAGGAGCTCGCAACAGGGCCGCCCCAGACACTATTGAGCTCGCCACTCGCCAGGTCAGCGCTCACCACGTTCAGCTGATGGCCGCCTTCGGCGGCGCTGTCGCGGATCCAGACGACGGTCGCCTTCCCGCCCGAGGCCGCGACGCAGACGTTCGGAGTGACGCCACGCCCGGCGCCCGGCGCCACAACGGATGTCCAGGCCGGGGTGAGCGTCTCGGGATCCAAGGCCGATAGCCTGATCTCGACCTTGTTGTTGGGTAGGCGATGCTTGTAGGCGACGACGAGACGCCCGCTGGCGGAATCGAACGCCGCATCGGAAGCGATGTCGAGCTCACGGCCTTGCGGGTTCGTTACCGCCTTCTGGCGGACGATGATCGGCCCATTGTCCAGATCGGCCTCGGTCACGATAAGACGAGCGGGGCCGCTTTCGCTCTGGGGTGGATCGAACTTCCCGGAGGCGATCACGTAGGCGCGTTCGCCGACCGGGACGACGATCGGATTCGCCAACTGCTTTCCGATGTACAACGGTTGCCCCGCACCCACAAGGTTTTCGTCGTAGCTACGAAGCGACACGCCGTCACCGGCTAGCACCACAGCGGCGAGCCTGCCCCCGACCACAGCGCCGTCAACGGACCTGACCCTGGCATTGCCAGTGCCGACGTCAAGCGTGCCGAGCGCAAGCGCCGGCGAGGTCACAAGTGCGCCGGAGGTTTCGTAGCGTTCCCAGTTGAGCTTGCGATCCCCGGAGATGTAGAGCAGTAGATTGGAGCCGTCCTGCGGCACGACCGAGAAGTCTTCGTCAGCCGCGTTGTTCCAGTGGTTGTAGGGTCGGAAGCCGCCGCTCGTCGCGAAGGAGGTCTCGTTCCAGGCTCGCCTGTCGAGCGGCGCGATCTCGAGCTGCACGGAGTCCTGCGCGACCTTGGTCAACGTGACGCCGGCGTCGGCTACGGAGTCGGAGTTGAGGTCGACCTCGAGCGGTATTCCGCGCGTCAACGTGACCTCGTTCGGGCTCTCCGAGCTGAAGACGATCCGCGCTGAGGAGCCGACCGTCTCGATCAACTTCGCCTCGTGCCTCTCGCCGCCGAGATCGAACCTTGCAGCGGTCTCTTTCCCGGCCCTGACGATGACCGCCTTGGTACCGGTGGAGTCATCTCCGCCGCCGTGATCGGATCCAGAGCGGAGGACGAGAAATGCGCCGGCCGCGAGAGCGCAGGCAATAAGTGCCAGTCCCCCCACCAGCAGCCGAAGCTTCGTCACCCGTTCCCGCACGTCGGAGACAACGTATCGCACCCTGCTGTGAGACAAAAGCCCCGCTTTCACCGGGGCAGCGGCGTGAAGGCTCTCACGGAATCGAGTCCTGCGCCCGAGCTCGAGTCAGTGCCAGACGCCTTCCCAGTCGTAGAGCGGCGCGGTGGTCGCGTATTCGCGAATCGAAGAGATCTTCTCGTCGCGGAAGCGGACGACCGAGGCGCCCTCGAATTCGTATTGCTCCTCGAGCCACCTGCAGGCGAACGACCACTCGAAAATGCCCGCCTCGCCCTGCACTTCGAGCGAGTTAATCTGCCAGCTGAGCACCGCGCCGCCGGCGCCGAACCAGGTGTCGACCCAGCGCGCGATCTGGTCCTTGCCGCGATAGGTGGGCCCGTGCGACTCGGTGATCACGCAGTCCTCGCTGAGCGTCGCGAGGATCATGGCTGCATCACCGGCGCACCAGCCCTGCACGTACTGGCGAATGAGTCGTTCAGCGAGCCCGGTGTTCATAGGGGCACGATACCGAGCCGTCGTGGCTGCGATCATGCGAGGCTGTGGACGAGGAGATTCTTCACGGAGGGATAAACGAGGTCGTTCGCCGCGGTGATCGCCTCTATCGCCAGGCGCGGCCCTGGTCGCAGTCGGTGCTGCGATTGCTCGAGCACGTTCAGCGGGCTGGATTCGAGGGCGCGCCGGAGCCGTTCGGGCTCGAGGCCGGCTACGAGGTACTGGGCTGGGTTGAGGGCGAGCTCGAAGACCTTAACGGGCTGGATCTCGAGCCGACCCCGCTGCGAGCCGCGGCACGCCTACTACGCGGCTACCACGACGCCACAGCCGGATTCGACCCGAGTGGCCTTGTCTGGCAGTTCCCTAGCGAGCAACCGATCGAGGTCGTGCTGCACGGAGACGCAGCGCCCTACAACTGCGTTTTCCGCGACAACATGCCTGTGGCTTGGATCGACTTCGACACCGCCCGCCCGGGCCCCCGTCTGCATGACGTGGCCTACTCCGCCTACCGCTTCTGCCTGATTCGAGAGCCGCTCGGGGAGGTCACGGCGACGGACACCGAGCGCGTGCAGGCCTTCGCTGACGCCTACGGGCTGAGCAGCGAGGAGAAGACACGCCTACCCGAGACGATGGTCGAACGCCTGCGCTGGCTGGCCGCATTGATCAGAGAGCGGGCAGCGGCCGGCGACTCGGCCTTCGCCGCCCACCTCACCGACGGGCACGCCGAGCTATATGCCGGGCACGCCGACGTGATCGAGCAGTCGCGGGAGCTGAAGGAAGCTTTCGCCTAGGCGCGGCGGGAGCTCGAGACGGCGCCCGCGCTAACTCTCGTCCTGCTGCAGGCTGAGCTGCATCAGCACCGTGTCGATCCACTGCCCGTGCTTGAAGCCGACCTTGCTCAGGCGGCCGACCTCGACGAAGCCGGCGCCCTTATGCAGCGCCTCGGAGGCGGGGTCGCCCGTATCGGCGATCACAGCAATCAGCTGCTCTACCCCGGCGTTCCGACAACCTTCGGTGACGCCCGTCAGGAGCATCCCGCCCAAGCCCTGGCGCAGGCGATCCGGAGCGACATAGACCGTGTCTTCGACCGTGTGGCGATAGGCGGGCCGTGGTCGCCAGACAGTCGCATAGGCAAACCCGGCCACCTCGCCGCCGACCTCGGCGACCAGGAAAGGAAAGCCACGCGCCACGATGCTTCCCGCCTTGGCCGACCAGGCTCCTACGTCAGGTGCGATCTCGTCGAAAGTGGCGGCGCCGCTGGCGACGTAGTGGGCGTAGATCTCGGCCACCTGCTCGATATCCTTCAGCTCGAGCGGGCGTAGTTGCGGTTTCTTGCTCTTGGAGTGGACCACGGTTTTTTTTCTAGGTTCTCGCAAGCGTAGTGCCTCGGGCGCGTAAGTGATAGCTAGACGCGCGAGCGATACCGGCACTGAATCGACGCATTTGTGCGCGATTTCGGTTGATACCGTGCTCCGCCCCGTGGGAGGGTTTGTTTGAGCGCGAAGCGAAACGAAGCACTCCACCGCCTAGCCGCGCTCGGCGGCGCGATACGTCGTCCTCGGTCGCGCCCGTAGCCGCAGGCTACGAACGCGACGCTGCGTCCTAGCCTCGCACTCACCGATCGCA
>DATCCQ010000161.1:0-14372 GCA_036511185.1 Gaiellaceae bacterium | reverse complement strand
GCTCGCGCACAAGGTCTTCAACCTCGATCTCGGTGAGGTCGTGCTCAACTACAAGCGCCTCGATCTCGGCCGACTCGACCGCGCCGCGCTCCTCAGCGGCGCTCACAAACACTCGGAGGCTCTCGCTACTTTCGAATACTTCCAGGTGATTTTGCGTCAACTGACCCTCGACGTCCTTTCTTCCCATTTGGCTCCGCGGCGAACCATTGCTAGTTCTGGTCTCTCCTCGCGGCTCACAAACCCTTTCGGGGCTCGTCTACTACAAAACGGGCTCCGACCCTCCTTTATTCCGTAGCAGCCGGTTGGGCAGCTTGCGAGCGCGTGGGAAACTCGAACTCGATTTGTCCTTCGGCGTTCAAGACGAGGCGCGCACGAAAATGTTTGCCGCCTCGGCTTCGGAATCCAGATATTACGTCATTTGTACGTCCCTGTGCAAGTAGTTGTCGGGCGAGTTCGGGGGTAATTGAGCGCCCGGCCACCTTTTTCCAGATTACGAAGCCGCACCCGGTCTCCTCCCTGCTCTTCCAGCTCGTACAGCCGTAGGCGCGCGAGTTCTCGCGGATGATCTCGCCGGTTTCGGCGCCACAGCGCGGGCAGGGGCCAAGCTCGACCCTCTCAGGACGTAGTTTTTCGCGATCCAGCGCAGCGATCTTCTCAACGGTCTCGCGTGTGAAGCGCTCGATCTCCTCCATAAAAGCCGCTCGATCGCCCGAGCCGCGCTCGATGTCGCCGAGGCGCTTCTCCCAAGAGCCGGTCAGCTCGGCCGAGGTGAGTGGGTGCGCCTCGAGCATGGTTATCACCTGCAAGCCTTTGGGCGTGGGCTGCAATTCCTTGCCGGCGCGCTCGATGTACTCGCGTCGAATCAGCGTTTCGATCGTCTCGGCGCGGGTTGCCGGCGTACCGAGGCCGCTCTCCTTCATGGCCTCGCGTAACTCCTCGTCGTCGATCAGCTTGCCCGCCGTCTCCATGGCCATGAGCAGCGTGGCTTCGTTGTAGCGCGGCGGCGGCCTCGTCTCCTTGGCCTCGCTCTCGGCGCTCTCGCAAAGCACCTTCTGGCCCTCGGCCAGCGCCGGAAGCTCGCCTCCCTCGCCGTCTTCTTCCTCACCGTCGCCCGATCGACCGCTGCCGCTCGCGGCCTCGCCGTAGACGGCGCGCCAGCCCGGCTCGAGCGTGACCTTTCCGCGCGTGCGGAACTTCTCGCTCTCGACCTCGGTGACGATGGTCGTGTTTGCATAGCGCGCAGGCGGATGGAAGGCAGCCAGGAAACGACGTGCGATGAGATCGAAGACGCGCCGCTCGTCGTCCGAAAAGCTCTCGATTTCGTGCTCGACGTTGGTCGGGATGATGGCGTGGTGATCGGTGATTTTGGCGTCGTTGACGACTCGCCCCAGCGGCAGGCTTTCCAGCCGAAGCACGAATCGAGCCGCTTCGGCGTACTCGTGGATCGGTTCCAGTGTCGCGGCTGTGGGCTTGAGTAGTTCCGCCATGTCGCCCGAGAGGTAGCGCGAGCTGGTGCGCGGGTAGGTGATCGCTTTCTTGCCCTCGTAGAGGGATTGCGCCGCCCTGAGCGTTCTTTGGGCCGAGAAGCCGAAGCGACGGTTGGCGTCGCGTTGCAGTGAGGTTAGATCGTAGAGAAGGGGTGAGCGCTCGCTCGCTTCCTTGCGCTCGACCGTGGTGACCACGCCTTCTGCACCGGCCACCTTGTCGGCGATGGACTGAGCGCGCTCGCCGTTCAAGATCCTCGTCTCGTCGCCCTCGAACCAGAGACCCTCATAGCCGAGGTCGAAATTCGCGTGAACGAGCCAGTAGGGCTCGGCGACGAAAGCCTGTATCTCGCGCTCGCGGCTCACGATCATCGCCAGCGTGGGCGTCTGAACCCGGCCCAGCGATACGACACCGCCCACCCAAGCGCGACCGCGAATCGTGGCCGCGCGGGTGGCGTTCATGCCAACCATCCAATCGGCCTCGGAGCGCGAGCGCGCGGCAGCTTCGAGCGAGCTCATCTGTTCGCCCGGGCGCAGGTGCTCAAAACCCTCGCGGATCGCTTGCCTGGTCATGCTCGAGATCCAGAGGCGCTGCACCGGCTTCGGCTTTGCTCCACGCCCCTCGAGATAGACCTCGTACAGGTAGGCGAAGATCAGTTCGCCCTCGCGCCCGGCATCGCAGGCGTTGATCACGTTGTCGACGTCGTCGCGCTTGAGCAGTTTCAGAATGACATTCAGCTGCTTGCGGGACTTGGGGTCGCGCGGCTTCAACTTGAAGGCGTCGGGCGCAATCGGAAGATCGGCCATCCGCCAGCGCTTGAAGCGCTCGTCGTAGTCCTCGGGCTGAGCCAGTTCTACGAGGTGCCCGACCGCCCAGGTGACGATGTGGGTATCGGACTCGAGGTAGCCCTCGGACTTGGCGCAGGTCCCAGGAAGTGCGCCGGCCAGATCGCGGCCCACGGACGGTTTCTCAGCTATTACGAGTGTCTTCGAACTCATATTCCGCTCGACACCTTATCGGAGCGACCCGAGGTCACTTGAGAGCGTCTACCCGGTTAGAATCAGCTTCTCACTCGGGCAACCCGCTCATGCTCGAAGAGAAGTCGCCGGTGTGGGCGGAATCTGGAGGGCCGTGCCATCAAAGCCTTGATCAACGAAGAGGACGTTCGCCTCCACATCGCGCCGGAGTACCACCCCGAGTCGCAGATGCGCCTGGAGGTTCTCCTTCCGATCGCCGAGCACATCACGGCCGAGCCCGCCACACGGGAAGATCTGGAGCGCGTCCACTCGCCCGCGTACCTCGACAGTCTGTTCGAGGAGACCGCGGAGACGAGGTGGATCGATTTCGACACTTTCGTCACTCCGACCACCGCGAGGGCCGCCAAGCTCGCCGCCGGAATGACGATCGAGGCCGTGCGCCGTGGTGGTTTCGCGCTTGTTCGGCCGCCCGGCCACCATGCCTCGCGCGAGAAGGCGATGGGCTTCTGCCTGATCAACAACGTCGCCGTCGCCGCGCGCTACGCGCAGGCCGAGATGGGGATCAAGCGAGTTGCGATCCTCGACTGGGACATTCACCACGGAAACGGAACCGAGTCGATCTTCTGGGACGATCCAAGCGTTCTCTACGTCTCATTGCACGCCTGGCCCTATTACCCAGGTACGGGCGGGCCGAGCCCAAAGGCCGCGAGCGGTGAAGACGTGCCCGGCGGCGAGAATCCAACGACGCTGAACATTCCCCTTCCGGGCGGCACCGGCGACCGCTCCTACCTGCAGGCGTTCGAGGAGATCGCCTACCCGGCGGTCGAGGCCTTCTCACCCGAGCTCGTGCTGGCGTCGATCGGATACGACGCGCACCGCGACGACCCGCTCTCGCCGACCATCCTCACCGACCGCTCCTACTACCAGCTCGCAAGCCGAACCGCGAGCCTCTGCCCGAGAGTCGCCGCTGTGCTCGAGGGCGGCTACAACCTGCACTCTCTTCCGCGCTTGGTTGAGATAACGGTCGAGGGCTTCAACAACCCGTCCTGAGATCTCGCGCCCGAGGCGGCGACCCTAGACAAGCAGCGACCGGCTTTCGCCGGTCGCGCTCGCCAATCATTGCAGCCATCCCGTTGCTCAGATCATCGGCTAGCTGGGCGGGTGAGTGCATCCCCCTTGCCTCCCTCGCCGTGAGTGATTTTCCGGGCTGGAATCAGCCGCGAGCGCGTAAAAGCGCTTCGAGCGCCTGCCGCCGCGACGACACGCCGAGCTTGTGCAACAGGCTTTTTACGTGCGAGCGCACCGTGTGCTCGGAGATGAAGAGACGGCGGGCGATCTCCTCGGTGCCCAGGTGCTCGTCGAGAAGAAGAAGCACCTCGAGCTCGCGGGCCGACAGGCGCGAGGAAATCTCGTCGGGCACGGCATGATCATGGCGACCTTCGCGTACCTCCTCGAGCAAGCGACGCGCGATCGAGCCCGAGAGCGCAGCCTCGCCGTTCACCACTCCACGTAGGAACTCGACGATGCGCGAGGGCGGCTCGGTCTTGAGGAGATAACCGGAGGCGCCGCCTTTGATCGCGCGCATAAGGTTCTCTTCGGTGCCCGAGGCCGTTAACACCACAACTTCCGAGCCGGGGGCGACCCTGCGAATCTCGGGCAGAGCCTCGAGCCCGCTCATGCCGGGCATCGAGAGATCAAGCAGCACCAGGTCTGGCTGCTGCTTCGCCGCCTGCTTGATCGCCTCGTCGCCGCTGGAGGCTTGAGCGACTATTTCGAAGCCGTGCTGCGTTAGGAGCGACGCAAGCGCCTCCTGCGTCAGGGGGTGATCATCGACTATCAGTACGCGCTCAGACATGGCCTCGTCCCTTATCGGCAGCCTTATTGTTGCCGAAAAGGGGATACGTGGACGCCGAGCGGCAAAAAAACGAGAGCGCACTTCACTCCTGGCTCGCCGGGGAGTTCCTACTAATCGCCCTTCTCAGCGCGGCGCTCGCGCTCTGGGGCGCCTATCCGAGCCTGAAGAGCAGCTTCGATCTTCCCCAGCTTCTTCTCGCTCTCGATACCGCGATCGCGCTCACATCGGTACTGGTGGCGGTACTGACCGGGGTTCGCTTCTCGGTCGACTCGAGCCGTATGGATCTGCTTCTCTGCGCAGGCTTCAGCGTGGCGGCGATCTCGATATTCGCTTTCGAGATCGCGCCGACTCTGGGTGGCTCGGAGATCAACAAGCCTGAAGCCTGGGCCGCCTTGGTTGCTCGCATTCTTTCGGCCTGCCTGATCGGCGCGGCGGCCTTCGTCCGTGGGCAGGTACGTAGGCCCGACCGCGCGATACCGACGGCGCTCGCCGCCTGTTCGCTCGTGCTGCTCGTCAGCTGGAGCGGCACGCGAGCGCTTGTCCACGTAGTGGGCAACTCAGAGAGCTCAAGCGGGCCGGAGCTGCCTATGACGATCGCCTATGCGCTACTCGCGCTGCTCTACTTGGGAGCCATGGTCGGCTTCGGACTGCGCTTCCAACGCTGGCTAGAAGACCTGGACAGCTGGCTGGCGCTGGCGGCTACGTTGTGGCTCTTCTCAAGCCTCAACTCCATCTTCAAGCCGCTCCTACCAGGAGAGCAAGCTGTGCTCGGCGACTTCTTGCGCTTGCTCGCTTGTGTCCTGCTGGTTGTCGGCGTCTGGCGAGGGATTCGCGCCGCGGAATTCGGGCGCGCGGTCTCGGAGGAGCGAGCCAGAGTCGCAGGCGAGATCCATGACGGACTGGCGCAGTACCTTTTCGCACTCTCCACACATCTGAGCATGCTTCGAGACGGCGCCGATCTCGAGACCGTTCTGCCGCGACTGGAGGAAACCGCAGCGCTCGCCCAACAAGAGGCGCGGTTCGCGGTGCTGGCGCTGTCCTCGGCCGGCGGAAGCGCGCCGTTCGACGCCGCGCTACATCGTTACGTGGAGTTCCTCTGCGCAGACGGCAAGCTGGAGGTAGACGTCGAGATCGACCCCGACATCCGCCTGGCGCCCGACGAGCAGATCGAGATCTTCCGCATCGTCCAGGAGGGGTTGGCGAACGTACGCAAGCACGCCAACGCGACCTGGACGGAGGTGAAAATCGCCGACAACGGTGGCAAGCGAACGGTCATCGTTCGCGACGACGGCGACGGGCTCGATGAGAATGACAACCGGCCGACGGCCGGACAAGGCTTGAAGAACATGCGCCGGCGAGCGGATTCGATCGGCGCCGACTTCACCATCTCCAGCAAGCCCGGAGTTGGAACGACGCTCGCGGTGGCACTCAGAGCCTAGCGGCCTACCCGATCGGGTAGGCCAAGCCCGCCCGAGAACCGCCCATCCAGGCGAGCCAAAACCGCCCGCCCTGGCTGCGACATCGAGCCGCCGCTGGAGGAGGATCAGACCTCGTAGCAATCGGCTCTTCCACTAGGAGGTGGAATCGATGATCGATCGAGCATCCCTTTGGGTACTCACACATGTCTGGCAGCTCCGCGATCGCCAAGACGGCCAGGCGGCCGCCGAGTACGGCGTCCTGCTGGCGCTGATTCTCATCGTTGCTATCGGTGCGATCACAGTGCTCGGGGGCAACATCTCCGACGCATTCGATGCGGTCGCTAAAAAGCTGCCCTGAGCGTAGGTGCCTGCGTATAGGTCGGAACCTGCTCCCCCAGTTCCTTCGGACTCGTAGCTGACCGGGGGAACGGCCCGCCCTCAGGCGTGTGTCTCTAGCGAGCGCGCGCCTGGGCGGCCGGAGCGGATGAATCGAATTCCGGAAAGAGGACGTCGTGAAGCAGCTCGAAGCGATATTGAGGAGAGAGGGCTGGGGTAGCGAGTCGGGCACCGCGGTGGTCGAGTTCGCCGTCGTGCTGCCGCTTCTCCTGCTGATCGTCTTCGGCATCGTCGACTTCGGGCGCGCGCTCAACTACACGAACAACGCCACCCACATAGCCAGCGAGGGTGCCCGCTGGGCGGTCGTCGACTCCAACCCCGGAGCACCCTCGCAGTCTCTCCAGAGATATCTCGCCGGCCAGGCAGACAGCTCCGAGATGATGGACAACGCCACCGTGTGCGTCAGCTTTCCGAACGGAGGCGCCCCTCAGGCCGGCGACCCGGTTGAGGTCACGGTCGCCGTGAGCTTCAACTGGACGCCGTACATCAGCAACACAGTTTTCGGCGGCTCCCCCACCAGCACGTTCACAGGCAAGGCCGTCATGCGACTCGAGCGGCCGCCCTCCAGCTACGGAACGGGGTGTTACCACGTATGACGAGACGGCTCGGCGCACTCACTCGGTATTGAAAGGAACTTCGATGGAACACGCGCAAAGACTCATATCCACTCGAGGAGGAACGCTGATCCTCGCCGGGCTGGCGGCGCTGATCGCCGGCGTCGCCGTCTTCGTCTACGTCCACAACTACCGCCAGAGCGTCCAGCAGGGAGGGGCGCCCGCCACCGTGTTCGTGGCGAAGAAGATGATCGCCAAGGGCACCCCGGGGGAGCTAGTCGCCTCGTCTCACCTTTTTCGCGCGCAGTCGATCCGCGAAAGCCAGCTCAGCCAGGGCGCGGTTGTGGACGCGGCAGCCCTGAGGGGAATGGTCGCGGCGACCGACATCTATCCGGGCACCCAGCTCACCACCGCCGACTTCGTGGCCGGCGCGACGACGATCGCCAGCGGCCTGCGTGGGAAGGAGCGGGCGATCACGATCCCGATCGACTCGGCCCACGGGATGATCGGACAGATCCACACCAGCGACCACGTCGACGTCTACGGCAGCTTCAACATCGACAACGAGACCAAGCTGCTCCTGCTGGTGCGGAACATCCCGGTTCTCGTCGCCGGTAAATCCGATTCGAACGCCACCGGCACGAACACGAGCAACATCACCCTTCAGGCCACCGCCTCGCAGTCTGCCAAGATGGCCTTCGCCGCCGACTATGGCAAGGTCTGGCTGGTGCTCAGGCCGCCGACCGGAGGAAACGCGGCGGCGCCTGATCTCGTTACCGTCGCGGCTCTCACGCGCGGTACGACCCCGGTGGGAGGAAAGAAGTGAGCGGCCACATCGGCGCGCTCGTCGCGCTCTCGAACGGCGCGACCTCGAAGCAGGTTGCCGCGGCGCTGCCCAAATCGAGCGACGTCGAGATCGTCGCGCACGTGCACAAGCTGACAACCGACTCGCTGCGAGAGAAGGCCGCCGACATCGTCATCGTCGCCTGCTTGAGCGAGGCGCACGACGCCGCCGGTCTGATCGAGGCGGCGATCGCCCAGCGCCCCGAGCGCCCGGTGGTGGTCATCCAGCTCGACGAGACCGAGTCGGCCGGGTTCATGCAGCAGGTCTTCGCGGCGGGAGCCGACGACATCGTCGTCCTGCCCGAGGCGCCCGAGCGAGTTCGCCGCACCCTGCACAAGGCCATCGCCAGGAAGAGAGAGGGGGCGCTGTCGGAGGGAATGGCCCTCGCTCCCTTGATCGGCGTTCTCGGCCCCAAGGGCGGAACCGGAAAAACCGTCACCGCCTGCAACCTCGCCGTGGCGATGGCCGAGCAGGGACGCCGGCCGATCCTGATCGATCTCGATCTTCGCTTCGGCGACGTGGGACTCGGCCTCCAGCTCGCCCCCGAGCGCACGATCTACGACCTCGCCTGCGCGGGCGGCACACTCGACACCGAGAAGCTCGAGGACTTCCTGACGCTGCACTCATCGGGCGTGAGGGCCCTGCTGGCACCGGTGAGGCCCGAGCAGGCCGGAGCGATCGCCCCCGAGTTCATCACCGAGGTGCTTGCGCTCGCCCGGGCCGCCGGCGATGCCGTCATCGTCGACACCGAGGCCGGCTTCGCCTCGGAGGTGATCGCCGTGGTCGACAGCTCTACGGCGATCTGCATGGTCGCCATGCTCGACGCCTTCTCGCTCAAGGACACCAAGCTCGGCCTCGAGACGCTCGAGCTGATGGGCTACGACCCTCGATCGGTCCGGATCGTCTTCAACCGCGCCGACAGCCGCATCGGCATCGACCCGAGCGACGTCCAGGCGATCCTCGGCCGGAAGCCCGACGTCTTCATCCCCAGCCAGCGCGAGATTCCCCGCTCGGTGACCGAGGGCAGGCCGATCGTGACCAGCCGCCCCGAGTCGGCGGCGGCGGTGGCCTTCCATAACCTGGCCGGGCTTTTCCTCGGACAGCCGTCACCGTCGGCCGAGCAGCCCGAGCGGCCCCGCAGCCGCTGGAGCCTTGGCGGCGTATCGCTCCTCAAGAGGGTGTGAGAGATGGAACTGCACGAACGCATCGACCCCGGCGACGGGAAAGCCAAGAAGACAGAGGCGAACGGCTCGAGCAAGGCAGTGAAGCTGCACGAGCGGATCAAGTCCCGTCAGCCCCAGACCGATTCCGAGGCCGACGGCCGGCCGCCGGATCCGTTCGCCGAGCTCAAGACCTCGCTGCACCTCGCGATCATCAGCGAGCTCGGCCCGCAGCTCTACAACGCCGGCGGTGACGCGGGCGAGTCGCACGATCGAGTCGTCGAGTCGATCGAGAAGCGGCTCGCCAAGGTGACCGGACTCTCCCACGACGACCGCCTGCGCCTCGCCGGCGAGATCGAGGCTGACATCCTCGGCTACGGGCCGATCGAGCAGCTCCTCGGAGACGAGAGCGTGAGCGAGGTGATGATCAACGGACCCTTCGACATCTGGCTCGAGCGCGACGGCCGTCTCGCGCGCACGCCGCTGACCTTCAACGACGCGTCGCACCTGCGCCGGATCATCAACAAGATGGTCGGTCAGGTCGGGCGCCGGATCGACGAGTCCTCGCCGATGGTCGATGCGCGCCTGCCCGACGGAAGCCGTGTCAACGCGGTCGTGCCGCCGCTTTCGCTCTCCGGGCCGCTCGTCACAATTCGCAAGTTCCAGCACAGGCGCTTCTACCTGAGCGACCTGATCTCGACGGGCACCCTGTCCGAGCAGGCCGCCGACTTCCTCGAGCGCAGTGTTCGCGGCCAGCTCAACATCCTCATCTCGGGAGGCACGGGTGCGGGAAAGACGACGCTCCTGAACGCGCTCTCCGAGTCGATCGCTGAGGACGAGCGGATCGTGACCATCGAGGACGCCGCCGAGCTGCGGCTCCGCCAGGAGCACGTGCTCAGGCTCGAATCCCGGCCGAAGAACATCGAGGGAGAGGGCGAGATCACCATCCGCGACCTCGTGCGCAACACCTTGCGCATGCGCCCCGACCGGATCATCGTCGGCGAGGTGCGCGGCGCCGAGGCCCTCGACATGCTCCAGGCGATGAACACGGGCCACGACGGCTCGCTCTCGACCATCCACTGCAACTCCCCGCGCGATGCGCTGATGCGCATCGAGACGATGGTGATGATGGCCGGCTTCGACCTTCCGATGCGAGCCATCCGCCAGCAGGTCGCCTCGGCTCTGGACATGATCGTCCACCTCGAGCGCATGGACGACGGCTCGCGCCGCGTCACCTCCATCACCGAGGTGCAGCGGATGGAGGGCGACATCATCTCGCTGCAGGATCTCTTCGTCTTCAGGCCGCATGGAGAGAGCCTCGAGCTTCTGCCGAGCGGGCTTAGACCGAGCGAGGACAAGTTTCGCAAGCACGGTGTCGAGCTTCCCGGCGAGCTGTTCGACGCGCGCAAACGACCGAACGGCGTAGAGGTCGCGAGGCGATGACCCCTGCCGTTCTCCTGCTCTGCCTGTTCGTGGCCGCACTCGCAGGACTCGCCGTCTACCTGGCTCTTCCCCACGGGCACGGCGAGCTTCGCACCCGGATAGCCGCGTTCGCGGAGCCCGTCCAGGCGCGTCCTGCACGAGAGCCGCTGCGCAAGCGACAGCGACGGCTGGGCGAGGAGGGCATGCACCTGGCCGAGCGCATGCTCGAGCGAACGGCCTGGTGGCACCGGCTCAAGAAGGAGATGGAGATCGCCGAATTCCCGCTGGCGCCACTTCCCTACGTGCTCGGGACGATCGCCGCGACCATCGTTCTCGCCTTCCTGCTCGCGCTTCTCTCGCCGATCGCCGCGTTGTTCGCGCTCATCTTGCCCCTGACCGCGCGCATGCTCGTCGCGCACCGACTGCGGCGCAAGCGAGAGCTCTTCGCCGAGCAGCTTCCCGACAGCCTGCTCGTGCTCGCGGCTTCGCTCCGCGCCGGGCACAGCTTCGGGAACGGACTCCAGGCGGTGGTCGACGAAGCCGACGAGCCCTCGCGGGGAGAGCTCAAGCGAGCCGTCGCCGACGTGCAGTTGGGAGTCTCTACTGAGGAATCGCTTCTGCGCGTGGCGGATCGGATGAAGAACGAAGATCTCGAGCAGGTCGCTCTCGTGGCCGCGCTCCAGCAGGAATCGGGGGGGAACACCGCCGAGGTCCTCGACATCGTGATCGCGATCATCCGCCAGCACTTCGAGTTGCGCGGCCTGGTACAAACGCTGACGGCGGAGGGCCGCATGACCCAGTCGATACTCACCGGACTCCCGATCGCGGCCGGCGGCCTGGTCGCGTTGATCAACCCCGGCTATCTGGCTCCGCTGCTGACGACCAGTGCCGGACAGGTGATGCTCGCCTTCGGCGTCACTCTGGTCGTCATCGGGTTCATGTCCATCAAGCGAATCCTCGCGATCGAGTAGTGGGAGCAAGATGATCCTCGTCCTGTTCATCGGTCTCGTCTTCACCGCCGCCGCCGTCTCGCTAGTCGTGCGCTCGCTGTTCTTTTCACGCCTCTACGCCGAGAGGACGTTGCGCCAGATCAGCTCCTACCGCCTGAGCGAGGACGGGCCCGAGCTCCGGGAGACCGAACTCGACTCCCGCTCGCTCGCGCTACGGCCGGTGATCGACTCGCTCGCGAACCGCGTAGGAGGACTGTCGGGCAGCGAGGAGAGGCTCCGCAAGCTTCTGCTGGCGACCGGCCTCTACAAGTCCTCGCCACGGCGCTATGCCGGTTACCAGACGCTTGCCGCGCTCGCGGGCGCCTTCGTCTGGCTGCTCCTGATGCTCGGCTCAGGCCCTGCGTCGATGCTCGCCATCCTGAGCGCCGCCGTGCTGATTCTCGGCGGCTGGAGCGCCCCGATGCTGATCCTGAGGCGCCGGGCGCGCGAGCGAGCGCGTCGCATCGACCGCGAGATGCCGGCGCTGATCGACATGCTCGTGACGACGGTCGAAGCCGGGCTCGGCTTCGCGACCTCGCTCCAGATGGCCTCCCGGCGCTTCCAAAAAAGCGCCCTCGGCGAGGAGCTTCGGCTGACGCTTCGCGAGCAGAGCATGGGTCTGAGCTTGCGCGACGCCCTGGACCACATGGTCGAGCGGCAGAACACCCCGGCCATCCGCTCGTTCGTCCGCTCGATCGTCCAGGGCGAGCAGATGGGCATCTCGGTCGGGCAGACGCTTCGCAACCTGAGCGCTGAGATGCGCGCTCGCTACCGCCAGCAGATCGAGGAGCAGGCGCACAAGGCACCGGTCAAGCTCATCTTCCCGCTCGTCCTCTTCATCTTCCCCTCGCTGTTCATCGTCATGCTCGGACCTGCCGCGATCAGGATCTACGAGGTCTTCATCCGATGAAAGCCCTCGTCGTCGTCGATCCTGACGGGCAGCTGCTCTGCGATCACTGTCATCTGGCCGATCGCGCCTACGAGCGCATGTGCGGAGTGATGGGCTGGAAACACCTCCCGCCCGGCGAGGGCTTCCTCCTCCGGCCGGCCTGGGCCATTCACACAGCCTTCGTCCGCTTCCCTATCGACGCGGTTTTCCTCGACCGCGAGATGCGGATCGTCTCGATCGCTCATGCGCTCAAGCCCTGGCGCCTCGCGGCCGTGCTCAAGGCAAAGGCGGTGCTGGAGCTGGCGGCCGGGGAGTCTCGCCGCCACGATCTCGCCGTCGGCGACCAGCTCGCCTGGGCGGCTATCTAGATCTAGATCAGCGCGCTTGCGAGCCCGCGCTCGTAGGCGTATCGCGCAGCCTCGGTGCGGTTCGCGACTCCGAGCTTGCGATAGATGTTCCGCAGGTGGAACTTCACCGTCTGATCGCTCAGCCAGAGTTCGCTCGCGATCGCGCGGTTGGAGCGGCCGGCAGCCACCCGCTCGAGAACCTCGAGCTCTCGTCTCGACAGCTCCTCGTCGGCGCTCTCCGTCTCGGTCGCTCGCTCGAAAACACCGAGCGAGCCGGCGCAGTAGAAGGTCCCGGCCACCGACTGGCGGATCGCCGCCGGCAGGTCGCCCGTGTCGATCGTCTTGACCAGACAGGCACAGGCCCCGGCCTCGAGCGCCCTGACGATGTCTCCCTTGTCGTCTCCCATCGAGAAGGCGGCGATCTTCACCTGGGGAGCGCGCCTGCGGATCAGCTCTATGCAGGAGACGCTGTCGGCGTCGGGCAGATGCAGGTCGAGCAGGACGAGGTCGGGCGACGTTTTCGTGAGGAGCGCCGCCAGCTGGGCCGCCGAGCCGGCTTCGCCCAGCACTTCGATGTCCTTGCAGGACGCGAGCGTCGTAGAGATACCGAAGCGCGTGAGCGAGTTCCCTTCGACAAGGAGAACGCCGATCGCCTTCTCCGGACCGGCATCGCGACCCGCTAGGGGAGTGGGAGCGCTGGGGGAGGGCTTCGACGGCATCGGGCTCACTTACTGTTGTCGGGGATCAGGCTCGAGGTACCCTGCGAGAAGTCGGCAGCTATCTCGAGGTAGACGCGGCTCAGCTTGCTGGCGTTCGGCTCGTTGTAGAAGTTGTCCGTCCCGCTGGCGATCTGTTGGAGGGCCGACGTGGCGCTGATCGCCGGCTGCTCGAGGGGTCCGCCGCCGCCTGTGAGGCTGCGGCAGGTGTTTGCGCTGCCCGCGATCAGGTCGTAGCCGATCGAGTAGATGATCGTTCCAGCAGCCTTGACGCCCGCCGCGGAAGTCACGCCCTGGTGGCAGGGCTGCAGGCGGTACGGCGAGCTCGTCGGGTAGTAGGTCGGGCCGATGTTGGCCGCGCCGTCGGAGAAGAAGATGATCACGTGTGCCACACTCGGTCGTCCGTGCAGGGCGAGTTCGGCCCGGGCTTCCTCCAGTGCGTTCGCGTACGCGGTGTTGCCGCCCGTATCGATGCAGTTGATCGTCGAGAGGAGCTGGGAGGAGTCGTTGAGACTGCCGCTCTGGGTCGCGTAGTCGCTCGAGAGCGGCACGACCACGTACGGGTTCGAGGTCGAGTTGTAGTTGCCGTCCACCGGTGTACTGCAGGCTTGCGAGAGGCTCGGCGCCGGCGGGAAGAGGGCGAGCCCGACTCGCTGCTGCGCCGGATCGAGATAGTCCAGGAACTGTCGGAGTGCGGCCTTGACATTGCTGATGTCGGGACAGGCGGGATGCTGGTCATGGCCGTCGTTGTCCTGGCACATCGAGCCCGTGCGATCGACGATCAGCATGATGTCGGCCGGCTTGACACCGCAGTAGGAGCAGGCGGTCGCCTTGGCCTTGACGTTGAGGGAGTCGATTCCGAGCACGCGCGCGAAGAAGGTCGGTACCTGGGCCGACTCCTGGACGACGATAGCGTTGAACGGATCGCATCCGGGTAGGCTGGTCACGCAGCGGAGTGAGACCGTCTCGTCTACCGTGCCGAGCTTCCCGTCGTAGTTCTTCCCAGTCGGGCTCGTGCCGTATTCCTGTGCCGTTGCGGTTGCCGACGAGCTATCCGGGAGCCGCTGAGCACCAGCCAGCGCCGCCGCGTCGGCGGACGCCTGAAGAGAGCGATGAGCGAAGTAGGCGTACCCGACGTCGATTGCGAAGGCCGAAAGAGCAAGCAATACCACCATCAAGACCGCGACGATGACGATCGTCTGTCCCTCCTCGTCCGCGCGCAGCCACATGCCGGCGGATCGCTGGTGGTTGCTACCGCGATCCGTCATGGGATTGGCGTTTGGGCTGGGGGCGACGGGTCCATCCGGAATTACGGGGGGG
>DATCCQ010000160.1:0-8070 GCA_036511185.1 Gaiellaceae bacterium | reverse complement strand
TGGAAGATCTCAGCCGGGGAAACGAATCCCTCGCTGGCTGGGGGCGAATTGTCAGTCATCCCTGCAATGTAGATCGGTGGCGCCTGAATTAGGAATAGATCGAGAACCGATGCTGTGCACAATTGGGCGCGAAACCGGCGCAGCGACGTGACGATTCGCGCGGCAGGATCGGGCTATGCAACTTCCCGAGATCTCCCGCCAGCAAGCGATCGTCATCTGCATGTTGGTCTTGATCGCGCTTGTCGCTGCGGGCAAGTTGCTCGCGGCGCGGCAACCGACCGCACAAGGCCGAGCCCGGATCAAGCTCGTCGGTGCTGTGAGCAGCGCGCGCTCGCGGCTACTGGTCGACGTTTCGGGCGCCGTGCGGCGTCCCGGCGTGTACAAGCTGCCGACCGGCTCGCGCGTCAACGACGCGCTCCTGAAGGCCGGTGGGGCAACGAAGAGAGCCGATCTCACGCTCGTCAATCGCGCCACCCCGTTGACCGACGGTCAGCAGGTGCTGGTGCCCGAGAAGGTTACAGCGGCGACTGCCGCGACGGCCGCCTCGGGCGGGTCGACTGCCGCCGCTCCCATACACCTGAACAGCGCAACCCTCGAGCAGCTTGACGAGTTGCCCGGAGTGGGGCCGGCCACCGCTCAGCGCATCATCGACTACCGCACGGCGAACGGGCCCTTTAAATCGGTGGACGAGCTCGACTCGGTGAGCGGCATCGGCCCGGCCAAGCTGGCCGAGTTGCGCGACCTCGTCGTTCCCTAGCGGTCGGGCTTGTTCGATAGCGACAGCTCGCGGTCGTTACCGCTCCAGCACTGCCTCGTTGCGGCGCTCTGCCTGGGCCTCGCGCTGGCCAACGCGCTGCGGATCGGTGTTTCTATCGCGGCAATCGCTGCGCTCGCGCTTATCGCCGGGATGGTTGCGTCCAGGCAACCGGGCTCTCGCTTCTTCCTGACTGTGGTGCTGTTCGTCCTGTTCGGCCTGGCGCTCGGCTCACTCAGGTTGAGCTCGCTGGATCGCAGTCCGCTGACGGCCCATATCGGCGAGGCGGCGCGGGCTCTCGTCGTCGTGACCGGGCCGCCGCGGGTGAGCTCTTATGCGGTGAGCGCGGTCGGGCAGGTCGAAAGATTTGGCCGCGAGCCTCTGCGCGAGCAGGTCTGGCTACGCCTCCCGGCCGGCAAGAAGCCGCCGATCGGGGCCGTGCTCGAGCTCAGCGCCAAGGTGGAACTACCGGCCGGACCGAGCGCCAGCGGCTTCGACCAGCGAGCATGGCTGGCCCGCCAGGGCATCCATGTTGTTCTGCGGTCCGGCCCCTGGCGCCGCGTCGGTCGTCGCGGCGGTATCGGTGGCTTCGGCGACCGCCTCCGCGAGCGCCTTGCACACGATCTGGTGCCCGGGCTGAGAGGCGAGCGGCGCGGGCTCGTGCTGGGCTTCGTGCTGGGCGAGGACGAGGGCCTGTCGAAAGGTTTGCGTCAATCCTTTCGGCGCTCCGGTCTCTACCACCTGTTGGCGGTATCGGGCCAAAACATCGCCTTTCTCGTAGCCGGGGTGCTCGGGCTCGCCTGGCTGTGCGGCATGCCCAGGCGCTTCGGCGAGGTACTGGCGCTGGCGACGATCGCCGCCTACGTGCTCGTGGTCGGTTGGCAGCCGTCGGTGGTGAGAGCGGCGGTGGCCGGGGCGCTGGCCTCGCTGGCCTGGTTGGCCGCGCGCCCGCGCGACCGCTGGTACTTCCTGCTGCTGGGCGCGCTGACACTGCTGGTCTGGAATCCGCGCTCGCTTTTCGATCCGGGCTTCCAGCTCTCGTTCGCGGCCGTGGTCGCCATTTTCGTGACGGTGAGACCGCTCGAGCGCTTGCTCGAGAAAACTCGGCTGCCGGCCTTTCTGCGCCCGGCCGTCGCCGTCTCTGCCGGCTGCACCCTGATGACGACGCCGATCATGCTCTTTCAGTTCGGCAAGGTGCCCGTTTACGGGGTGCTTGCGAACATCGCAGTCGAGCCGGTCGTTCCGCTCGTCCTCTTCCTCGGGCTTGGCTGCGTCCTGGTGGCGCCGCTCGCGCCTCCCGCCGCCTATGCGCTGTCCTTCCTGAACGGGCTTTTCGCCGCCTACATCGCCTTCTGGGCGCGCCTGGTCGGCGCGCTTCCCGGTGCTCAAGCAAACCGGGCCCAGCTTCTGAGGCTCTGCCTGCTGGCCTTCTTCCTCGCGCTTTGGCCCTTCCTGCTCAAGCCGCGGCCGCCCCGGTTTGTCGTGCTTACGCTGACCGCTCTGATCCCGCTTTGGGGCTGGCAGAATCGGCCTCAGTTGCGGCAGTTTCCGGCGCCACCGGCCGGTCTGCGCATCACCTTCCTCGACGTCGGGGAGGGAGACTCGACGCTGCTGCAAACCCGGCAGGGGGCCGTGCTCGTCGATGCGGGCCCGCCCGAGGCAGGCGTCGCTGCGCAGCTTCGCCGGCTTGGCGTCGAGCGAATCGAGGCGCTCGTGCTCAGTCACCCGCACAGGGATCACGTCGGCGGAGCGGCCGACGTGCTGCGCAAGCTCCAAGTCGGGCTCGTGCTCGACTCTGGCCTCAGCTCGAGCGGTGGCGAAGAGCAGGCCGCACTCGACGAGGCAAGAAGACGCGGCGTTTCCATCAGGCCCGCCCGAGCCGGTCAGGAGCTGAGGTTGGGGAAGCTGCGCCTACGCATCCTCTCGCCAAAAGGGGATCCCACAGTTACGACCGGCGACGCCAACGAGGCGGCGGTCGTTTCCGTCGCCTCGTACGGCTCAACCGATCTTCTACTTCCGGCCGACGCTGAATCGCTCTTTACGCTCCCGCTCATCACGCAACCGCTGGAGGTGTACAAGGTCGCTCACCACGGCTCGGCCGACGACGGCTTACCGCAGCTGCTCGATCGCCTGCAGCCACAGATCGCCGTCATCTCGGTCGGTACAAACGACTACGGCCACCCGACGCCCTCGACGCTCGCCACGTTGGCCGCGGAGCCGGGGCTCAACCTCTTTCGCACCGATCAGAGCGGGCGCGTCATCCTCGAATCCGACGGCTGCGCGGTCACGGTACGAGCGCAGCACGCCCAGACCGTATTCTTGGCTTGTGGCTGAGCTGAAGTCCGCCTATCTGATCTTTGGAAGCAACCGGCCGAAGGTCGAGCAGGCGGTGAAGCGCCTGCGCGATCGCTACGCGCCGGAGGCGGTCGAGCGCCTGCGGGCGAGCGAGGCGAGCGGGGAGGAGGCCGTGGCGGCCTGTAACGCCGGCGGGCTCTTCTCGAGCGGCGGGCGGGCAGTGATCGTCGAAGGGGTGGAGCGCTGGAAGGCGGCGGACGCCAAGGCGATCGGCACCTACCTCGACGACCCGGCGCCCGACACCATCCTGGCGATGGTGGCCGATCAGCTTCGCCGCGACTCGGCGCTGGCCAAGGCGGTTGGTAAGAGGGGCCAGATTCTCGCCTATGACGTCACCAAGCGGGAGCTGCCGGATTGGGTGCGCTCGCAATTGCGCGAGCGCAAGGCTGACGTCTCACCCGGGGTGCCTCGAACGCTGATCGAGCTGGTAGGTGAAGACATGCACGAGCTGGCCTGCGAGATCGACAAGCTGGTGACCTGGGCTGATGGAGAGAAGATCGGCGAGAAGGAGCTGGAGCTACTGGTCTGTCCACGCGGCGACGTGGCGCCGTTCGGGCTCACCGATGCCTGGGGCCGCCGCGATGTGGCGGCGGCGCTGGCGGCCTACGAGCTCCTGCTGGAGCGGGCGAGCGAGCCGCGTCCCGCGCTTCTCGCCAAGTTGGCCGGCCTGCTCACCAACCACATCAGCAGGGTCTCTGCCTGCCACGGGTTCGCGCAGCAAGGGCTCGGTGCACGCGAGGCCGCGACTCGGCTGAATAAGCATCCCTACGTCATCGAGAAGGCTTTCGCTCAGGCGCGCAACTTCAGCGACATCGAGTTACGCCGAGCGACCGTTCGCCTGGCCGCGCTCGATCTCGCGCTCAAGGGCGGCAGCCGCCTGCCGGCCGAGCTGGAGTTCGAGCGGGCGTTGATCGACCTGACCAGACGAGCAGCCTAGGTCAACCGAAGTAGCTCAAGCGAGTTCTTCGGGCTGCCAGCGCCAGCCGTCGCCGGCCGCGATGACGCGCCCCGCGCCAGAGTCGGGAAAGTGGCAGGTAAGAACGAGCGAGCCGTCTCCCGCAACCCTGCGCAGCAGTTCGAACCGGCTCGCCACGACCTGCTCCTGCCAGACGTCGAAGCTCGCGGCCCAGCCCGGCTGTTCTACGTTCAGCGGACTGAGCAGGGCGCGGATACCGGGAACGATCTCGTTCTCGCCGTCGAGGAATTGGAAACTGCTCTCGATTGGGAGCAGCTTCTCGCGGAAGGTCTGCGCGTGATCGGGCTCAGGGTTGTCGCTGGAGAGCCAGTGCTGCCATTCCTGGCGCTGGATGAAGTAGCTGGCGTTCGTGAAGAGGGGGCCGCCGTCGCTGCGGATACCGCCCCAGTAGTGGTCGGCGTGGCCGTGCGAGACGACCACGGAGTCGATTGATGCCGGGTCGATAGCGGCTCGTTCGAGAACCGCCTCCAGTCGCTGCGGATCATCCCAGGTGCCGGCCGGATCGATCAGGACACGGTTCGCGCCGGTATCGACGAGCAGGGCGCGCACCTGGAAAACGATTCGACCTGGCTCGAGCCCGTGCCGTTCGAGCGCCTCGCTGAGCTGATCGGCGGGAGCGCCTGCAAAGAGGGTGGCGGCGTCCGTGTCGAAGCTGCCTACCTCCAAGGAGGAGCATCGGTAGCCGTCCAGTGAGAAGCTCGTCATCGCCAATTCTCCCGTCGGGATCGAGCCCACCTTGCCAGTCGAGAAAGAGGAGTGAAAGCGGCGCTAGCTCTTGCCGGCGACGAGGCGCTCGGCCTGCGACTTCTTGCGCGCGGCGGCGTTTTTATGCATCGCGCCGCGGGCGATGGCTCGGTCGATCGACTGCACGAGCAGCTTGTGCTCGGCTTCGATCTTGGCGGCCTCGCCCTCGTCCACGGCAGCGCGAAGGCGCTTGGTCAGCGTCTTCACTGTCGAGCGGTAACGCAAATTCTCGAGCCGCTCGCGAGTGGTTATCCCTACGCGCTTTTTCTGTTGCTTGATGTTCGCCATAGCGTGAAAGTGCCCGCTGAGCGGGCGCGAGCGATGGTAGCAGACGGTCGCATCAGACGCCGCGATCAGGCCGCGCCGCTGAGCGATTTCCAGCTCCAGACGGAGGGATCGATGACGGGTCGCTCAAGATCGCTGATGCGGTAGTAGATGACGGTGAAGAGATAGGCCGAGAAGGGCGCCGTCAGCGTGCCCCAGACAAAGGAGAAAGCAAGCTGCAAGTAGATAGCAATCGGCGCGAAATAGACGATGTAGGCGGGGATGCCGACGACGGCGAGGCCTACGACGATCGCCAGCAGCACCGTCTTCGTCTTTCCGCGCACCAGCGAGTTCGATTTAGCGGCCGCGCCGCGCGTTACGCCTTCCAGCACGACCAAAGGCGCCATCAGCGACCAGCGGGCCAAGACGATCAGGCCGGGAACGATGAAGAGGATCAAGCCGAGGGCAACGCCGAAGCCGTAAATGATCGAGACCTTGATCAACTGCCAGAAGCATTCGCCGACCCGCTCCAGCAAGGCGTTGACCCCTGCGGGCTTGCGGCCTTCGTGGATGTTTCGCACCAGCTCGATCAGCGCTCCCTGAAGCATTACCGGCCCGGCAATCGTCAGAACGGTCGCCGCGATGCCGATCAACGCAAACAGCGCCGTGCCCTGAGAAACCGCGTTTTGAGCGCAGTCGATCGCCGCCAACACCGCCATCACGACTGCTGCGAAGCCGATCGAGCGTCGGAATAGCAGCCGGTAGAGACGCCACGCATCGCCGAGGATTTCCGAGACCGTCACGAGCTGGAGCATAATCGGCGGCCCAGCGCAGCTCCGCTTCGTTGCCTCCCAGAGTCCGACCCCGGGTGACCGTCTACCTATACTCGGGCCCGTGGACGACGAAGTCTTACCTGGCCCCGGTGCGGTCGAACTAACCGAGGGCGGCTCGATCGAGACCTCGGCGCACGGTCGACGGCTTGCCATCTCGACGCTCTTCTTCGCCGTGGCGACCGGAATATCACGCGTCGTCGGGCTGGCTCGCGAGGTTCTCGCCGCCAAGTACTTCGGCGTTCAGGGCGCAGGCATCAATGCTTTCACCGCCGCCTTCCAGGTGCCGAACCTGATCCGGGCGCTGGTCGCCGACTCGGCTCTCTCCTCGGCCTTCGTGCCCGTCTTCAGCGAGCTCCTGGTCAAGGGCGAGAAGAAGAGAGCCTGGCGAGTCGCCTCCTCGCTGTTCTGGCTGATGATGCTCGGCCTAGGCGCCCTCACCGCGCTCTTCATGCTCGCGGCGCCGCTTGTTATGAGCGTCTTCGGCTACCACGGTTATCAGCAGCAGCTTGCCATCGCGCTTTCGCGAATCCTCTTCCCGATCGTGGCGATACTCGGCGTTTCCGGCATCGTCGTAGGGATCCTGAACAGCTACGAGCACTTCTCGATTCCGGCGCTGACGCCGGTGTTCTGGAACCTGGCCATCATCGCCGGGCTCGTGATCGGCGTTCCGATGACGAGCTCAACTACGACGCAGCTGTACATCTACGCCGGCTCGATCCTGGTCGGCACGGTGATTCAGTTCCTACTACCGCTACCCTGGCTCTACGGCCTGGACGGGCGGTTGCGCCCGGTGATCGATTGGCGCGATCCTGCCGTCAAGCGCGTCTTCGTGCTGATGGGTCCGGTGGCGCTCGGGCTGGGGCTGATCAACTTCAACGTCATGCTCGGGACGATCTTCGCCTCGAACCTGATCGATCCGAACATCGCGCCGTCGGCGATCGCCAAGGCCTTTCTCATCTACATGTTGCCGCAGGGCATCTTCTCGGTCGCCATCGCCACCGTTCTCTTCCCGACGCTCTCGCGCGCCGCGGTGCGCGCCGACTGGGACGGCTACCGCGACACCTTCAGCACCGGCATGCGCCAGATCGCCTTCACGCTCGTGCCCTCGAGCGTGATCTTGATCGTGCTGGCAAATCCGATCGTGCGCCTGCTCTATCAGCGCGGCAAGTTCACGCCTCATCAGACGACCGTCGTTGCGGCCTGCCTCGTCGCCTACTCGGTCGGGCTGGCCTTCAACGGCTTCATGCTGATGCTCAACCGCGGCTTTTTCGCTCTGCAGCGGCCCTGGATGCCGACCGTGGTGGCGCTCGGGAACCTGGCTCTGAACGCTGCGCTCTACTTCGCGCTCTATCGAGTCGGGCCCTGGGGCATTCCGATGGCGATCTCGATCGCCAACATCCTCGGGACGGCGGCGCTGCTCGTTTTACTCAGGCGCCGAATCGGGCGCATCGACTTCGGCGCGATCCTCAACTCGTTCGTCCGCATCGCAGCCGCCGCAGCGGTATTCGCGGCGGTTGGCTACGGCATCTGGCGCCCGCTCGACTCGCTGCTCGGTCGTTCCTTCGCGGCGCAGCTCGTATCGCTCGGAACGGCGCTGGTGGTTGGTCTCGCCGCATACCTGTTCTCCGCTCGCTCGCTTGGAGCTCGCGAGCTCCAGACGCTGCTAGCGTTGAGAAGTCGCCGGAGCTGAAATCGTCGCCCGGCGGCGACCACTGAGCATGGACCAAAGCAAGATCCGCAACTTCTCGATCATCGCCCACATCGACCACGGCAAGTCGACCCTGGCCGATCGCATCCTCGAGCTGACGCACGCCGTCTCCAAACGCGACATGCGCGAGCAGGTGCTGGACTCGATGGAGCTGGAGCGCGAGCGCGGCATCACGATCAAGGCCCAGGCGGTGCGCGTGCAGTGGAGGGGCCACGAACTGAACCTGATCGACACGCCCGGGCACGTCGATTTCAGCTACGAGGTCTCGCGTTCCCTGCAGGCCTGTGAAGGAGCGTTGCTGGTCGTCGATGCGGCGCAGGGGATCGAGGCGCAGACGCTGGCCAACGCCTACCTGGCGATCGAGAACAGCCTCGAGATCGTCCCGGTCATCAACAAGATCGATCTGCCCCAAGCCGACCCCGAGGGCACCGCGATC
>DATCCQ010000159.1:0-7135 GCA_036511185.1 Gaiellaceae bacterium | reverse complement strand
GCCTGCGGCGCAGCCAGTGCCGATCCTCCCGCGCTTGCCGAGCAGCCTCAATTGGCTGCCGCGGCCGTGGCCCGGCTGGTCGAGAACAAGACCGTGCGAGAAGAGTTGCAGGCTGATGCTCGGAAGCGTGCCGAGAAGCGGTCGTTCGCGGCTGTCGCCGCGGAGCTGGGCGGGATCTACCGAGGGCTGTGCAAGCGCCGCCGCGCGCCGCGCAAGCAAAGCGCCGATCCACTCGCCGGGCGTGAGTGGATCCTTTGCGACCTGCACATGCACACGAGCTCGTCGCCGGACTGCTCGGTCGAGGTCGACGACCTGCTCGACCACGCCGAAGAAATCGGGCTGGGAGCGATTGCCGTCACCGATCACAACGTCTTCGCCGGCGCCCCGGAGGCGGCGAGCAAGGCGCGCTCGCGCAAGCTGATCGTGATCGCCGGCGAGGAGATCAAGACCGACGGGCAGGGAGAGGTGATCGGCCTCTTCCTGGAAAAGGAAATCCCGCGCGGGCTCTCCTTCGCCGAGACGCTAGAGGCCATTCACGAGCAGGGAGGGCTTGTCTACGTGCCTCACCCCTTCGATCGATTGCACTCTGTCCCCGACTCGCTAACGCTGCGCCGGCACCTGGCCGAGATCGACGCCTTCGAGGCCTACAACGCACGGCTCGTGTTCGAGACTTTCAACGACGAGGCACTCCGCTTCGCGCGTAAATACAACCTGATCATGGGCGCCGGTTCAGACGCGCACGTGCTGCAAGGAGTCGGCACCGGCTGCGTGCACATGCGCCGTTTCGAGAGCCCCGAGGAGTTCCTGATCAGCCTGCACGGCGCCGAGATCGTGCGCCGGCCGAGGTCGCTCGTCTACTTGCAATCACTTAAGTGGGCGGCTCAGGTCAAGGAAAGGACGCGCTAGGCGAGAACTTAGGACCCGCCTATCGTGCCCGTCGTACCCAAAGACGAACTGTTCGAGAAGTACCTGAAGAAGGCGATCACCGAGATCAACGATCTCGGCCATGAGATCGCCGCCACAGGTGATGGCCCTCGCGCGGTCGTGCTCGGGTCGGGCCACCCGTTGGCCGACATCTTGATGCTGAAATTCGACCCCAAGCCGGCCGAGATCCAGGAGGGCGTCGCCTTCTTCGGCCGCTCCGGCCAGGCGATCCTGAAGTCGCTGCAGCG
The DNA here is from genome assembly GCA_036511185.1 of Gaiellaceae bacterium. Lineage (GTDB taxonomy): Bacteria > Actinomycetota > Thermoleophilia > Gaiellales > Gaiellaceae > Fen-549. The sequence continues at coordinate 5,963 of DATCCQ010000159.1, read as the reverse complement.
CTTACATGTAGATCCGATGGCGATCTACGGGACGAACTGCCTCAAGCTGGCCGGCGAGGACGAGGACGAGGCGCGTCCCTATCTGCTGCGCGAGCTGCATATCGTTCAGCCGCGGTTGCTCGTTGTCATGGGCGAGCAGGCGGTTTGCTTCGTAAACGAGCTCAACTTCCCGCTCGCCGAGAAGCTCGAGCCTGCGCTCGGCACCCTGCAGCGCTTCACCCCGACGCTCGAGGCGCTCTACTGCCCCGATATCGACGCTTCGCTCGACGAGCAAGCGGCCAAGACGGCGTTCTGGAAGTCCTTCAAGCTGGTCGGGCCGTGGTGGGCAGAGCAGCCGCCTTATTAAAGTCGCGGCCGGCGCTCGCACTCGGCTTCCTGTTTCTGCTCGGCGTCTACTACGCGAGCAGCGAGTATCTGCCCGACCTGCCCCAATGGGCTGCCGTCCTCTGGATCGGCTTCACGCTCAGCGCCCTTGCTTTCGCGCCGGTGGCGCTCGCTCTGCCGCTGCGCCGCGAGCGCCTGCTCGTCCTGCTCGTCCTGGCCTTCGGGGCGATCACCGCCTGCCTCTATCTGCTCGGTGCCAGTCTCTACGCCTCGCTGCCCAAGCTCGCGGCCGCGGCGCTCGTCGGCTTTTTCTTCTTGCGCTACTTCGAGAAGTTGGGCTGGGTCGTGTTGCTCGCTCTGCTCATTCCGACCGTAGACACGTTCTCGGTCTGGCGCGGGCCCACGCACTACGTGGTGACCGAGAAGCCGCAGGTCTTCGATGTCAGCTCAGTAGCGTTCCCTGTGCCGGGCGAGCGCACGGTGACCATTCGCTGGCAGACCTCGCCGATAGCGACCGTCTCGGGCTGGCGCATCTATCGCCGCATCGAGGGCAAGCGCGAGCGGTTGCTCGCTCCCGATCCGTTCTGCCCCCCAAAAGACCACTGCGGCAAGAAGCTCTCCTTCAGCGACGGCGCCGAGCCCTCCGGTAAGGAGATCCGCTATCGGATCGCGGCACTAAACCGTGGCGCCGAGTACAGCGTGGCCTCCGTCGTCTTTCCGCGGGCGGGCAACGGCGCCCCGCTACTCGGACAGAACACGAGCCTGATCGCTCCGAATAATCTGCGGGCAACGAGCGCGCCTACTTCTGCCGGGCTGGGGCTGCCGGATGTGCTCTTCTTCGCACTCTTTCTCGGCGCGGCCGCCCGCTTCGGTCTGCGGCTTAAAGCGACCTGGTTGGCGCTGGTCACCTCGCTCGGCCTGACAACTGTACTAGCCGTCTATGCCGATCCCTTCAAGACGAGCGGGCTGCCTGCCCTACCGGGCATCTCGCTTGCCTTCCTGCTCGTCAACGCCGACCTGATCTGGCGCCGGCTTCGCGGCGGCGCCGAGGTCGACTTCGATTCCCCGACCTAAGTGTCCGCTGTTTCGGCCTGGAAGAACGCATCCGGCTCGAAGCCGAGCAGGTCGGCGTAGAAGCTGACCGGGAATGTCTGGATGTGCGTGTTATAGATGCGCACGTTGCCGTTGTAGATGGTGCGTGCCGCAGCGACCTCGTTCTCTGTTTCCTCGATCTCCTTCTGCAGCGAGAGGAAGTTGCTCGCCGCGCGCAGGCTGGGGTAGCTCTCGGCCACGGCGATCGTTTTGCCGAGGGCGCTCGCCAGCTTGCTCTCCGGCTCGCTCTTCGCAGCCGCGCCGCTTGCTTCCTCGGCCTCGCTTCGCAGCCGCGCCAGCTCGCTGAAGAGCTCGCTCTCGTGAGTCGCGTAGCCCTTGACGATCTCGACCAGTCTCGGGATCAGATCATGGCGGCGCTGAAGCTGGACGTCGATATCCCGCCAGGCCTCGACGACCTTGTTGCGCAGGCGAACGAGCCGGTTGTAGGAGAGCGCCAGCAGCAGGCCGACGAAGGCAAACAGCGCCAGCACGACGTAGAGCGGCGTCACGACGGCCTCGCCTCCGCGCCGGCTTCCTCCATCAACCAGCTCGCGATCGGTCGCCACAGCTCGAGTAGCTCCTCGATCAGCTGCGGCCGCTTCGGCGACAGCGTCTTCTCGACCAGGAAAGCGACGTTCGAGCCGAGGATCTCAAAGCTGGCTTTCCCATCAGGAAATGCGCGCTGGAATTCGAGCAACCTGACGATCGCGCTCGGCGTCAGCAACCTCCTGACTTCGTCCTCGCGTCCGCGCAAGCCGCTGATTCGGAAGTGCTGATCGAGCTCGGTCGACTCGAGCTCGATTCGCTTGTCGATCTCGCCGTGGTGACCGAGAAGCGTCTCCCCCAGGTCGGCTGCGTGGCTGCGCGGCGAGATCTGCAGTAGGTCGATCAGCGGCCGGCTGAGCGAGAAATGCAGCACGACATATTTCGTCACGTTTTCGTCGTCGCCGTTCTTCTCGATCCGCTGGTGCTGATAGAGAACGGCTCCCGACCCGGGCCAGAAGCCTGAGAAGAAATCGCTTGCCTTGCGCTTGTCTCCGCTTTGCAGGAAGAGCGTGTCCTCAAAGGGTTGTCCGGCGGCTTCGTAGCACCACTGCCGCGCAGCCGCCCAGCGCGCAAAGAACCGCTCGCGGGCGCGGCTATGCACCCTGGCCCAGCCGATGATCAAGGCGCAGATCGCGCCGATCGCCATGCCGCCGAAGACGTACCACGCTTCTCGACTCGACTCGTGAGCGAGCCCGTAGAGGAGGCCGAGCCCGACCCCCACCACGGCGCCGAGGGCGACGAGATCCCAGTAACCGAAGGAATGGAGTAGCCGCCGCCTCTCCTCGGCTTCCACCTCGCGGTATTCGGGCTCGAACATGATCGGAGAGTAGTGGATGCGTCCGCTTGCACCCGCCCGAGCCGCGGAGAGGAGTGGCCCGGATAAGCTCGAGCCCTGCCCCAAAGGGGGCAGGGCTCGCGCAAACGCTACTTTCGCTTTGCTGCCGTTACCCGGCCGAGCAATTCGCTTTCGCCCAGACGGAGATGCTCTGAGATGCCGCGGTTATCTTCGCAACGTCGATGCTGGCCATCAGCTTCGTTACCTGCGCCGAAGTCATCGTCGCTCCCGGTTTCACGCCGAGTTTGGCGAACTTGCTGGCGGCGTCAGCCAGCACCTGAAAGTCGGGCTTAATCTCCGCCGGAGCGGCCTTGACGAGCGCCTTCAGTGAGGCGATCTGAGTGGCGATGTCGCTCGGAACCTTGCCCCCGATCACGTTGCCGACGGTCTTCGACGCGGCCGCGAGCTTCACGCAGTCGGTCTTTCCGATCGTCGTACCACCTGTTGAGGAGGTTGTCGTCGCCTTGGTCGTAGTAGCCGCGGTCGTGGTCGCCTTGGTCGTCGCTTCTGTCTTCTTCTTCGAGCCGCAACCGGGCGCGATCACCAGCAGCAGGCCGACGAGGACGGCACAGATCAGCTTCAGTCTCATGTACGGGGCCCCTTTTCAGCGCTTGCGCGCGTGGATTCGCTTGCCGCGCGATCGTAGAACACCGTGGCGTTTGCTACAAGCGAGAGCCGGCAAGGTCAGCCGTTTCCGACTTGCTCGCGCTTGCCTTTTTACGCCCGTTTCACCGTCCAGACCCACTTGGCCGGGCTGGGATCGATGCTCCTGGCGCGGTTCGCGGCGCGAACCTGGAAGGTGTGCTTACCGGGCTTGACCGTGTACGCCTTTGGCGAGCTGCAGGACTTCCACCCGCCCTTGTCGAGCTTGCAGGAGAACCTCGAGGCCGCCTGGTCGGAGACGAAGCTAAAGCTGGCACTGACGCGCGCCTTCTTCGTGCGCACGGTCTTTTTAGGGTGGGATTTGATCGTGGTCTGCGGCGGCGGAAAGGCGCCGAGCGCCCAGAGCTCGTTGCCGTGGGCGGGCTCGGAGGCCGCAAAAAAGAGACGGCTTCCAAACGGGGTCAGCCAGGTGGGCGAGGTGTCAGCGCCCGGACTGAGATGGACGACCATGAACGTGCCGGTTTCGCTGCCGTCGCTCCGCCAAAGCTCAACAGGGTGAACGCCGTCCGCGGCCTGGAAGTAGAGGGTGCCGTTCAGATTGGCGAATCCGGAGGAATTGCTGCTGGCGCTGGACGCCGTGTTGATGTCCTTGATCATCACGGTGCCGGCTGCTGTGCCGTCACTCTTCCATGGTTCCGCGCCGTGGAAGCCGTCGCTGGCCTGGAACACGAGCGTTGCCCCGAAAGCGAAGAGGCCGCTCAACGCAGCGGAGCCGGTCGGATTGATGTCCTTGACGATGGCGGTGCCGGCACTACTGCCGTCGCTCTTCCAGAGCTCGGGGCCGCTGGCGCCGTCGTCGGCTACGAAGTAAAGGGTGCTGCCAACCACCGTGAAATCGCTCGGCGTGCTGCTCGGACTGCCGGAGCGAATGTTTATGAGCATGGTGGTGCCGGCGGCAGTTCCGTCGCTCCGCCAGAGCTCCGAGCCGTTCGTGCCGTCGTTGGCCCGGAAGTAGAGGGCACTTCCCAGCACAGCCGCATCCAGGCCGCCGACGCTGCTGGCTGCGCCCGCTCTGATGTTCTTGACGATGGCGGTGCCAAGCGCGGTTCCGTCGCTCCTCCAAAGCTCGCGGCCGTAAGTGCTGTCCCCGGCCGAGAAGTAGAGCTTGCCGGCGAATGGGATCAGCCCGGCAGGACTGCTACTGGCCTTGCCCGCTCTGATGTTCTTGACCATCACGGTGCCGGCGGTCGTCCCGTCGCTCTTCCAGAGCTCGCGGCCGTGGCTGTCGGTGGCCGCGAAATAGAGGACGCCGTTCAGGACGACGAGGCTACTCGGCACGCTACCCGCGCTGCCGCTGCTGTTTACATCCTTGACGATCGCGGTGCCTGCAGTAGTTCCGTCGCTCCTCCAGAGCTCGACGCCACGGGTGCCGTCGTTGGCAGTGAAGTAGAGGATGCCGTTGAGCGCAATGAGGTTGCCCGGCGAGCTGTCGCCGCTTGGGTTGATGTCCTTGATCATGGAGGTGTGGGACATCGATCCTGTGCTCTTCCAAAGCTCGATGCCGTGAACGCCGTCCGTGGCCTGGAAGAAAAGAGCGCTCCCAACGACAAAGAGGTTCTTTGGGCTGCCTGAGTTGGTGCCCGGGTTCAGATCCTTGAGCAGCCAGGCACTCGTCGTCGTCGCGTCGCTGCGAGATACCGCGGCATCCGCGACGAAAGCTGCGATCGCGCAAATCAATACGACAACCATCACTGCCCGACCCGGATGAAGTTTCACGACGGCCTCCTTGGCGATAGAGCACGAACAAACCGAGAACTGGCTTAATCATCTCACTCAGGCGGTAGCGGCACGTTAGGAACGCGTAAGAAACGCCGATCTTCAGGGACTTCTTAGGTACGCGTATTTCCACGGCGAGAATCGGCGAGTAGCCGAGCGCGCTATTGGCTCTCTCTAGCCTCGCCTCACCTTCCAGACCCACTTGGCCGGGCTGCGATCGGTGTTACCGGCGCGGTCGGTGGCGCGAACGCGGAAGGTGTGCTTGCCGAGCTTGACCTTGTACGTCTTCGGCGAGCGGCAGGACTTCCACTTTCCCTTGTCGAGCTTGCAGGAGAAGCGTGAGCCGCTCTCGGAGGAGCGGAAGGTGAAACGGGCCTTCGCCTTTGCTTTCTTCGTAAACACGATCTTCTTCGGGTGCTTGGCGATCCTCGTCTGGGGCGCTCGGGTGTCGATCCTGAAGACGCGCGACGAAGGCGTGGCATCCACGTTTCCGAGCTGATCCTTGGCGCGCGCGTTGAAGCTGTGCCGACCGTCCGAGAGTCCCGAGTAGGTTTTCGGTGAGACGCAGGCAGTCCAGGCGGCGCCGTCGAGTCTGCACTCGAACGTGGCGCTTACCTCGGGCGAGGAGAAGCTGAAGCTCGCCGTCTTCTTACGGGTCAGCGCCGAGGGACCGGATGTGATCTGTGTGTCGGGAGCGGTCGTGTCGATCGTGAAGACGCGCTCGGCAGGGCTCGCATCGACGTTTCCGGACGTATCGATCGCTCGCACCCGGAATGTGTGGGCGCCG
>DATCCQ010000158.1:0-4132 GCA_036511185.1 Gaiellaceae bacterium | reverse complement strand
GTCTTCCTGGATTGCCCGCCCTCGCTCGGCCCGCTGACGGTGAATGCGCTTGCCGCCGCCGATCGCGTGCTGGTGCCGGTGCAAGCCGAGTACTACGCGCTCGAGGGCCTGTCACAGCTGATGCGCTCGATCGAGTTGATCAGGCGCAGTCTCAACCCGCGCCTGGTGATTGGGGGAGTGTTGCTGACGATGGTGGATGGGCGGACGCGGCTATCGGCCGACGTCTCGAAAGAAGTTAGGCGGCACTTCGGCGAGCTGGTGTTCAAGACCGCCGTGCCGCGCTCGGTACGGCTGGCGGAGGCGCCGAGCTTCGGGCTGCCGGCGATAGTTCACGATCGGCGCTCATCGGGCGCAGAGGCTTACTGGAAGGTGGCGATGGAGCTTGTCGAGCGCGCCTAGACGAGGATTAGGCCGAGGCCTCGAGGTGCTCGTCGGCGGCGCCGGCGAATCCGAGCTAGTGCATCTGCCGCTGGAGATGATCCACCCCAATCCGCGCCAGCCACGCAAGGCGTTCGATAGCGACGCTGCGGCCGGGCTAGCGGCCTCGGTCAAAGCGCAGGGCCTGTTGCAGCCGTTAATCGTCCGGCCGCGCAAGGAAGGCGGCTACGAGCTGATTGCCGGCGAGAGGCGCCTACGCGCCGCCCGCGCAGCCAGGCTGGCCACGGTGGCGGCTGTGGTGCGGGAAGCCGACGACCGCGAAAGCCTCGTACTCGGCCTTGTCGAGAATGTGGCCCGCGAGCAACTGTCCCCACTAGAAGAATCGCGTGCCTACGCGGTGCTGCTGGACGAGTTCGGGCTCGGGCTGGGCGAGATAGCCGACAGGGTGGGGCGCTCGAAACCGTCGGTCTCGAACCGGCTGCGCCTACTCGAGCTACCCGACGAGGTGCTGCAGATGCTCTCTTTGGGCGAGCTGAGCGAGGGCCACGCCCGCGCCATCCTTGCCCTTCCTGACCACGACGCCCGCAAGGCCCTGGCGCGTCGTGCGGTCAAGAATGGTCTCTCGGTGCGCCAGATCGAGCAAGCTACGCGCGACGCTGGCGCACCGCGCCAGCGTCGTCCCCGCCCCGAGCCGCTCGATCCCGATCTGACCTCGCGTGCGACCGCCGCGACCGAGCGGCTGACCGGCTTCCACGCTCGTGTCAGCCCCGGCAAGCTCGAGATCCACTTCGAAAGCGAGACCGAACTGGCCGAACTGGTCGAGGCGCTCGAGCGAGCAGCTCGAAGCTGATCTAGAACCGTGCTGATCTGCGCTCGCTCGGTGCAAGCGCAGCGCCGCTCAGCGCGTGATGGTTACCGGCGTGCCGGGCCCGATGCGGACAACGAGCCAACTCATCGCACTGGTGCTTAGGCGTACGCAGCCGTGAGACGCTGCGCTACCGAGCATGCCACCGACGTTTGCCAGCCCGTGCATGGCGATCTGGCCCGGACCACCGGCGAACTCCTGAAAGACGTTGGAGCGAGCACTCAACGCAAGCGCATACGGCGCCCCTACGGCGCCGGCCCGCAGCTGAATGGACTCTTCGACGAAGAACCTACCGAGCGGGGTTGGCGTGGAGGGCTTTCCCACGATCACTCTGAAGACGCGTAGCGGGCGGCCGCGCTTGTAGATGGTCGCGAGCCGCCGGGATGTGTCGATGACGATGTGCCAGCGGGTCGTCGCGAGGACGGTGGCGCGCTTCCGAATCCAGCCTGTGTGCCCGTTCGGACGCCCGGGGAGCTTGACGTGTAACCAGCGGAGGCCACCGGCGCTCGTTCTACGACCGATGACAGGAAGCACAGTTCGCTCCCCCGTTATTGGTCGCCGCGCCCGTACGTAGTACACCAGGGCCGAGTGTTTTGAAGGCCGCCGCATTGCCTCGTGAGGCCTGAAGAGAACCGCCAGCTTCTGACTCGGCTTCACGATCACGATCGACAAGGCGGGCGCCGGCGCAACTCCCACCGTGCCCGCGGACGTCGTGGCAACGAGTACCAGTGTCGCCAGCAGCGCTAGGCGAATAGCGCGGCAGGGGCGGGACGGGCGCGCCGCCCACCCCTGCCGACTTTCGGTTCGTTTACTTAATCCCATTCGCTGTGCCACCACCCTACTAACCGGTGAAGGCAGCCTCGCGTTGAGCCCTTCTAGCGGCGGCGTTCGTTGCCGCTGCTGCCTTCTTCGCAGCGGCCGCCTTCTTCGCAGTAGCCGCCTTCTTCGCAGTAGCTGTTGTCTTCGTCGCGGTCGTATTCGTCGCGGTCGTTGACGTCGCGGTCGTTGACGTCGCGGTCGTTGCGGTTACTGTCGCGCACGTCGCTTTCGTGATCGTGTTCGTGTCCAGCGTGACGGCGCCGTTGCGGGCTAGCAGTCGACCCTCGATAGTCGCACCCGTAGTGGCGGTGATGGAGGTGAGGGCGAGGACGCTTCCGCGGAACGTGGAGCCGGTACCGAGCGTCGCCGAGCTGCCGATCTGCCAGAAGACGTTACAGGCCTGGGCGCCGTTGGTCAGGTTGACCACGCTCGCGGATGCCGTGGTAAGTGAGGAACCCGCCTGGAAGACCCAGACGGCGCTCGGGTCGCCGCCGGCATTGAGCGTGAGCGCTCCGGTTAGCTCGATCGAGGAGGCGGAGTTATAGACGCCGGGCACCAGAGTTTGTCCGCCGAGGTCGGCCACGATCGGCGAGGTCGGCCCCTCACCGGCGGCGGTGTCGTAGGCGGTCACGAGGTCGGTCTTTGCGCCCTGCGTGACGGCGTCTCCGGCATGGTTGACTCCGGTGATGGTCAGCGTCCCCGTTCCGGTGATTGACGTTGTCGGGAATGTCCCGATGTCCCCGTTGAGCGTCGTCGCTCCGGTGTTGGTGACGCCGGTTCCGGCCAGGACCACGTAACTATCGGCCGTGCCGAGCAGCACAGATGTCGCCGCTGCTTGCGCCCCGCTTACGACCGCAATCAGCAGCCCTGCCGAGAACAGCGCGACCAGGGTCGTAACCGACGCGGCGGCGAAACGCACGCGTCTCGCTCCTGGAACGTACTTTGAGAGGTTCATCATGGATCCTTCCTTCAGCCTGCGTGAGCTTCAATCCCGACGAGGGGGCTGGTCGGCTTACTCCGACCTGCGCTGCTGAGGGCGGATCATTCGCGGTGCCGATGATTACGACTACCGCTTGATTCTGAGCGGCACCGATCATTGAGGCACCTTTGTTGAGGCACCTTTGCAGCAATTTTATCACTCTGGGCGGGATTTCTATATACCCCGAATGGACGCCCGCCGGCACGAAAGCGCGCGTCTCGGCAGTCGCGCGACCGCTCAGGAGCTCCGCAGAGGCGGCGGTATATCTATCGGCTCGGCTGGCGGCGGCTCTATCGCCGGCATCATCAATTGGGGGCTCTCAACGACTGCCGCGGCCACATCTGCGAGCTTGTGGCCGTTGCGCTGGGAGTGCTCACGCAGCATCTCGAACGCTTTCGCGGCACTGGTCGCGTGCCGCGCCATCAGGATCCCCTTCGCTTGCTCGATCACTGCGCGCCGCCCGAACGCCCCTTGCAGGTTGTGGTACTCGGAAAAGCGCTGCAGGGTGACGTCGATAGCGCTCTGCAGCTCCTCGGGGGTCGTATCGACGATGTAGGCGAAGACGCCGCGCTTGGCCGCCTCATGTACGTAGGCCGGATCCTTGACCGACAGCAAGGCGATCACCGGGCAAGCGGCCTCGCGGACGATCTCCGATATCAGCTCGAGCGCGTGCTCCGAGGACAGCCCGAGCCCAACGAGCGCCACGTCGGGCTGCTCGTGGGCCGTAACCGCGCCGACCTCTTTCACGTCGACCTCGCGCGCGATCACCTCATGCCCAAGTCTGATCACGACTTGAGCGAGCAGCTCAAGCCGATCGCGCCGCTCGTTGGCGATCAGAATGCGGAGGTGCTCAGCTTTGTTCTCGGCCATCCCCATCAAGCGCTATCTACGCCAACCAGAGCCAAAAAAAGAAGCAATCGTCAACAAACGAATTTTACCACCGCCGGAGGTTGCTCTATCGCCGACGCGATGCCCGCAGGCGTTTCTGCCCGCGCTATGTTTGTTGCAGCTTACGAAGGAGTTGGGATGCAAGACGAACCGCAGTCATCGCAACCGACGTCGGCAGCGGAGCCTGTCGAGCCCCGCTCCGC
>DATCCQ010000157.1:0-21736 GCA_036511185.1 Gaiellaceae bacterium | reverse complement strand
GCGTATGTCGAGCAGCTGGAAGTGGAATGGCAGGAGCCGGAAGGTGAGCACGGATTCGCAATTCGCTAGAGACGGTGCCCGGCGTAACCGCGTGGCTGTTGACGTGCGCTTCAGCTCGGGCGGCGAACTTTTACAGCTTCCGGTTTGCGTGGACGGCGCCGAGCTTGGCCGAACGACTGATTTGCTTGTCGATCTCGATCGGCTTCGCGTCGTCGGGCTCGACGTTCGCTGCGACCGGGGCGGGCAGCGCTTCTTGCCACTGGCGGCGGCTGAGCTCTCGGGTAGGCAGATCAACGCCTTCTCGAGTCTCGCCTTGCTCGACGAGAGTGCGTATTACAGCGAGCACGGCTCCTCGTTGCGCTCGCTGCGAGGAGCAAGCGTCGATCTAGCCGGGCGCCGCGTTGGCACCCTCTCGGACATCGTCCTGCGCGCCGACGGCGAGGTGACCCGAATCGTCGTTAAAGCGGAAAGCGGACAGCTTCGGCGCATGGGCGCCAAGCACGTTCGCATCGGTCAGCGAAAGGCAACCCGCAGGTGACAACGGGCTCCAAGCACCGGCCCGACGCGAACACGCTCTCCGGCTCGCGCGCCGGACGTGCGCTAAGGGCGCGCCAGAACTGGGTTCAACTCGCGAAGTTCTGCACAGTAGGCAGTAGCGGTTACGTAGTCAATCTGGCCGTCTACACCTTCGCGCTCGACTATTTAGGGCTCCAGTACTACATCGCGGCGACGATCTCGTTCCTTGTCGCAGTCGTCAACAACTATCTCTGGAACCGGGTCTGGACCTTCCGTGACCAACGCGGGCACTTCGGTTACCAGGGCGTTCGTTTCTTCGTCGTATCCACATCGGTGTACGCTGCGAATATTCTTCTGTTGTGGCTATTGATCGCGCTCGGAGGCGGGGAGATCGTTTCGCAAGCCTGCGCGATCGTGCTCGTCACGCCGATCAACTTCATCGGTAACAAACTCTGGTCGTTCCGAACCTGATCGTCCGTTTCTCTCGCGCCCGAGGCCTGTCGGGCACGTTTTTCGCTCTCGTTTTTCTGCTCGCACTCGTGGCCCCGCCCGCCGGGGCGGCCCCTTCCACCGGGGCGACCCCGCCCGTCGGAGCGGGCAAGCACGAGCCCGAGCCGGTTCCGGTTATCCCCTTCACCCAGCACGACAACAAGCGCCTGAATGAGACCTCTGCTCAGACGATCTTCCTGAAATATCCCAAGGTCGCCGACTGGATCACGCGCTACCCGAGCTCCAGAGTGACCTACGAATCTGTCTTCATCAGCGAAGGGCGCTACTGGCGCGAGCGCGCCTGGGACACGAAAGCCGGGCAGATCGCCGAAGGTCGAGTCGACGACGCCAGCGGCAAGGTGACCGAAGCTTGGACCGGCCCGCAGGTGGCCTGGGGAATGGCGCGCGGATCGCCCGGCGCGTTCGGTGGCAAGCAGATCAACACCTGGCCGATATGGCTCGGCTTCTGCGCGCTCTTTCTGATCGGGCTGGGCGACCTGCGGCGGCCATTCTCGCTGCGCAATCTCGATCTCATTGCCCTGCTCTCGTTCTCGGTCAGTCTCTGGTTCTTCAACCAGGGGCGCGTCTTCTCGAGCGCTTCACTTGTCTACCCGCCGCTGCTCTATCTGTTTGGCCGTCTGCTCTATATCGGCCTGAGCGGGAGGACGGTCAGCTCGAGCCGGCCGGTCTGGCCCGTCTGGCTGTTGGCGGCCGTGGCCGTCTTCACGATTGGTTTTCGGATCGGGCTCAATATTCGCGACGGCAACGTCATCGATGTTGGCTACACGGGCGTGATCGGCGCCGACCGCATCGTCTCGGGCGAGGCGCCCTACGGGCACTTCCCTGCCGAAACCGTGAAGGGCAAGACGTTACGCGCCTGCGGCCCGGCCGACGCCGCCGGAAACGTGCACGATCGTATTCAGACCAACAAGCGCTGCGAGTCGATCAACCCGGAGGGCGACACCTACGGCCCGGTCGCCTATCTCTCATATATCCCGGGCCTCGAGCTATTCGGCTGGTCGCACAAATGGGACGACCTACCGGCGGTGCGCTTCACGACCATCCTCTTCGATCTGCTCTGTATCGGCGGCCTCGTTCTTGTCGGGCGCCGCTTCGGCGGCGCACGACTGGCGGTGACGCTCGCCTTCGCCTGGGCGACCTACCCGTTCACCCAGTACGTCTCCAGCTCGAATACCAACGACGCGATCGCGCCGGCCTTTCTCATCTGGGGCTTCTGGCTCGCCGGCTCGCCCTGGGCAAGGGGGTCGACCGCCGCCCTTTCGGTCTGGACGAAGCTCAATGCTTTGATCGTGACGCCGCTCTGGGCGACTTATCCGGAGGCCCTGCGGCTACGAAGTCTCGGTAATACGATCCGCTTTGTTGCGGCGTTCCTGGCCACCAGCCTTGCCGCACTTTCGGTGCTTGCTCTGGAGCCCAACCTGGGGCGGGCGATCTCCACCTTCTGGAACAAGACCTTCAAACGCCAGCTCAATCGCGAATCGCCGTTCTCGATCTGGGATTGGCGCCAGTACCACGCCGCCGGGCTGCCCAACCTGCGTCTCGTTCAGATCGCCTTGATCGTCGTCGTACTGGCGCTCGCGGTAGCCAGTGCTTTTTACCCCCGACGGCGCTCGCCGCTTCAGCTGGCGGCCTTGAGCGGTGCCCTGCTGGTGGGATTCGAGCTGGCTCTGACGTATTGGTTCTACACCTATATCGTTTGGTTCTTCCCATTTGCCGCCATCGCGTTGCTGGCCGGTGCCAGGGGCATCGTTCAGGCGAGGAGGAATGCTGAGCAAGTTACGTGAGCTGATTCGCGCGAAAACCACAGGGCGCTCGACGTTGCTCATTGCTTGCCTCGCGGGGATGCTTTTCCTCGGCTCCTGGGCCACGATTCACCACGGCTTCTTCAACAAGCACCAGATCATCGACACGCCCCTCTACCAGCGCTACGGCGACTGGATGGCGCACGGCAGCGCGCCCTACCGCGACTTCGCGATCGAGTATCCACCCGGCGCCCTGCCCGCCTTCATGCTTCCCACCATCGGCAACTCCGACAGCTCGAACACGGCGCCCGAGCCCTACCGCGTCAGGGCTGAATACCGCCGCAACTTCGAGTTCTTGATGGCCGTCTGCGGGCTCGTTTCGATCGTCCTGGCGGCGATCGCGCTGCGCCTGCTCGGCAGCTCCAACGGCCGAGCTGCCATGGCTCTCGGCTTACTGGCTCTGACTCCGCTGATGGTCGGCCCCGTGATCCTCTCGCGCTTCGACCTCTGGCCGGTAATGATCGCCATGGCCGGCCTGGTGGCGATTCTCACGGGGCTAGAGTGGATCGGCTTTCTCGCGCTCGGCCTGGCAACCGCGGTGAAGATCTTTCCTGTCGTGCTGCTTCCGATCGCCTGTATCTGGGTCTGGAAACGGAGGGGCTGGCGCGAGCTGGCCGCTTGCCTGGGAATCTTCGTTGCGGCGCTTGCGGCTTGCTACGCGCCTTTCGCGATCCTCGCACCCCACGGTGTCTGGCACTCCATCTCGGTTCAGCTCGGGCGCCCGCTACAGATCGAGAGCCTCGGAGCGGCCTCACTCGTGGCCCTACATCATCTCTTCGGGCTCGGGGTATCCACGGTATCCGGCTCGGGCTCGCAAAACCTGGCCGCCAGCGGCAGCGGGTTAATAGCGATTGTTCAGACGGTTCTACAGGCCGCGGCGCTACTTGCGACCTGGATCTGGTTCGCCAGAGGAGAGGCGGACGGTGAACGTCTGGTGCGGGCCAGCGCAACTGCCATCGTGGCCTTCGTGGCCTTCGGCAAGGTGCTCTCGCCCCAGTACATGATCTGGCTCTGCCCCTTCGTTTTGCTCGTTCTCGGTAGGCGCGGCATCGCCGCCTCTGCGCTACTCGTGGTTTCGCTCGTTCTCACGCAGCTCTGGTTCCCGTACCACTACTGGGACTATGCGATCGGCTTCGGCGCCTGGCAGAGCGCCGTCGTGCTGCTGCGCGACGTCGTCCTGGTCGCTCTCTTCGCCACCCTGCTGGCCGACGTGCGAAGCCGCGAGCAGGAGCTGCCGGTGCTGCAGCCGGCAGCTATTCAGTCGGAAATCTGACTGCCTGGCAGCTGAGCGCGCGACCGTTCGAGTCGCATTCGACGAGCGCGCCCTCTATTCGCACTCCGCCCTCGGCGGGCTCGAAACGCACCTGCATGCCCGTTCGCATCCGCTCGATGGCGAGCTCGGCGCGTACGCCGATAACCGAGTCGTGCGGCCCGGTCATGCCGGCGTCGGTGATGGCCGCGGTGCCACCCGCGAGCACGCGGGCATCGTTCGTCTGGACATGCGTGTGAGAGCCGAAAACGGCGGTCACGCGCCCATCCAGCCAGCGGGCGAGCCCGACCTTCTCGCTCGTGGCTTCGGCGTGGAAGTCGACGAGCACTACGGGGGCCCGGCGGGCTGCTTCCTCGACAAGTTCGTCGACAATCTCGAAAGGCCCGCACGAGGAGTTAATGAACAGGGCTCCGAGCAGGCTGATGACGGCGACGTTGCTCTCGTCGGCGGCCGGCAGCACGCTCAATCCCACACCGGGCGAAAAGCGTGAGAGGTTCGCCGGGCGCACCACACGATCTGTGGTCGCCAGATAGGTAACGATCTCGGACCTTCGCCAGGAGTGGTTTCCGAGCGTGATCACGTCGGCGCCGGCGGCCAGGATACGTTCGGCGTGCCTGGGCGAGAGGCCCGCCCCGTTGGTGGCGTTCTCGGCGTTGACTAGGCAGAAATCGATCGCCAGCTCCTCACGCAGTCTCGGCAGGTCCTGTTCGAGTATTAGGCGCCCCGGCGAGCCGAAAACGTCAGCCAGAAAAAGTATGCGCACCGTCTTTACTCCTCGGCTTAGGGAATGACCGACGTCGCGGCCGGATGGACTTCGATGGTCACGTGGTTACCGGAATCCTGCGTGTAGCGAGCGAGTTGCTGCTTCTCGAGTCTGGAAAGATCGAAGATGCTTCCCACTCTAGTGCGGCCCACCTGAACCGAGCTGCCGATCTTGAGCGTCGGGTCGCCTGCGATCCTCGTCATCGAGACGATTACGGTCGCGTCGAGCTGAGGGCGAATATCAAGACGCACGCCGCACTTGCGTCCATTGACCACGTAAGGCCCGATCTGAACGACCTTGCCGTCGACGGGTGAGTAGACGTCGGTACCGGGCGCCGCGCCGATATCGAGCGCTCCGTTATGGGTTCCTATTCCGCCCGAGAGCTCGTAGTAGTTAATGCCGCCACCGCCAGAGCCGACGATGCGGTGGAAGAAACGGGCCAGTAGCCCCTCGTTGACTTGCTTGCCCTGGGGCGAGAGAGCAACCGCGCCGGACACGGCGTGATAGCCGATCGCCGTCACCGCCGCGCGCGCAACCGGCAGTTTCAGGGGAAGCGCAGCAGCCTGGGCGATCATTATCGGCGGCGGCGCTCCTTCGCTGGACGTTGGGATGGTGCCCAGCGGCGCGACCGGGCGACCGTTTGTCCAGGCGCTGAGCACGAGAATCAGCGCGAGAATCGCTGCCAGAACTCCTAGAGCGGCCTGCCAGAGGGTGCGCCGACTATGGCTTGTGCGACGGGCCGGCTCGTGCAGCCGCCGCGCGCGCTGACGCTGCCGGCGCGCGTGTGCACGGTAAGGCATGGAGTTCACCGTACCGAAGAGGTGTCGCGCTTTCAAATTGCCTACGGCGCCTGTCCGAGCGGCGAGCACGATACGATCCCGGCTATGCCCGACGGGGCGACCAGAATCGCGATTCCTCGCTGGATCCAGCTCGTCGGCTTGCCGCTCTTGCTGTTGCTCGCCTGGACGCTCGCAAACATGGTCGGGCGGGCCGTCTTCCTTTTCGTCGTGGCTGGGCTTATCGCTCTGCTTCTGAACCCGATAGTGCGAACGCTGGGCCGAATCTGGATCCCACGCGGAATCGCAATCGCGATTGTCTACCTCAGTTTCGTCGCCGCCGCGACCTTCTGTGTGATCGCTCTAGCAACCGTCGGCACCGACAGCGTTCGCACGAACGCCAAACGTATCGACAACTACTTCACGGTGGCTAACTCCCATCATCAGACCGGAGCGGAACGCGACGTCTACCGGTTGCAGATATGGCTCAACGCGCACCACCTCAAGCGGATCAAGATCCGCAAGCGCGGTCTCGAGTTTGTCCAAAGCATCAACATCAAGGGCGCCACATCGAAGGCGATCCATCTGATCGAGGGAGCGGCCCTGAGTGCGATCACGATTCTCTTCAGCATCGTCTTGGTGGTCGTCGTCTCGATCTACATGCTGCTCGACATGAACAGGCTGAGCGCGTCGCTAGATCGGCGATTCCCGCCGAAAAGGGGCTCGCCGCCGCTTCTTACCCAGCTCGAGCAGGCGCTCGCCAGCTACGTGAAGGGGCAGCTACTTCTCTCTCTGATCATCGGCGTCAGTTCCGGCGTGGGCCTGTGGCTCTTCGGCGTGACAGGTCTGGTCCCCGGCGTCGATCGCTACGCGCTGTATTTCGGGCTCTGGGTCGCCTTCACCGAGCTCATCCCCTACCTCGGGCCCTGGCTCGGTGCGATCCCGCCGTTCTTTTACGCGCTCATCCAGCACCCGATCTCCGCCCTATGGGTGGCCCTTCTCTTTCTCGGCATCCAGCAGATCGAAGGGCACGTCGTGGTGCCGAAGGTGATGGGGAATGCGCTCCGTCTGCACCCTCTACTCGTCATCTTCGGGATGCTCGCCGGGGCTGAGGTGTACGGATTGCTCGGCGTCCTCGTCGCTCTGCCGCTTCTTGCCGTGCTGCGCGCGCTCTGGGAGTTCTTCGCCGACCGGGTTACCTTCGAGACCTGGACGCCGGCCAGCGAAACCTCGATCGGCGTCACTGGCTCTGACGCGCCGAC
This sequence comes from Gaiellaceae bacterium, assembly GCA_036511185.1. Lineage (GTDB taxonomy): Bacteria > Actinomycetota > Thermoleophilia > Gaiellales > Gaiellaceae > Fen-549. The sequence goes on along the minus strand of DATCCQ010000157.1, from coordinate 14,837 downwards.
CGCGCCCGGGCGAGCAAGAACGAAGCGGGCGCCGGCGAAGCGCATGAGGCCGAAGGCCACCGCCGAAGAGAGTGACGCGAGCGCCGGCGGGACAGACAAGCAGGCGGGCGAGGAGTAGCGTGGCCGAGACTCTCCTTGCGGCGCGCTCGGTGTCCCGCCGCTACGGTCGGGTGATCGCGCTGGAGCCGATCGATCTCGAGCTCTGCTCGGGGGAAGCTGTGGCGCTCGTGGGCCCGAACGGCGCCGGCAAATCGACCTTGATGTCGATTCTAGCCGGGGCCTTGAAAGCGAGCGAGGGGCAGATTGCCGTCACCGGTGCGGCCAAGGTCGGCTGGCTGCCGCAAAGGCCGGCTCATTACGCGCGCCTGACCGCGCTTGAGAACCTCGTTCTCTTCGCCCGCTTCGAGCAGGTGGACGATCCCCAGCAAGAGGCCGAGCGATTGGTTGAGCGCTTCTCTCTCCCGAGCGACCGCCTGAGCGCGTATCTCTCGATCGGCAACCGGCAGCGCCTGAGCCTGGCGATCGCGCTGCTCGGTAAGCCGAACGTCCTGCTGCTCGACGAGCCGACCGCCTCGCTCGACCCGAAGCAGCGCGCGCTGCTCTGGCGCGAGGCCCAGCATCATGTCTCAGAGGGCGGCGCGATCCTATTCTCGAGCCAGAACCCCGAGGAGGTCGAGCGTCACGCCACGCGCGTGGTCGCGCTCGACTCCGGCCGGCTTGTCTTCGGAGGCAGCCCCGAGGAGTACACCGAGTGGGAGCGTGAGCCGTGAAAGCTCTGCGCGACGCCGCGCTACTGACGCGCAAGGACCTCGTCTCGCTGCGCCGGGCACCGCTGGTGGTGATCCTGCTGGCCTGCTACCCGCTGCTGATCGCGGGTCTCGTCGGCACGGTCGCCGGTTACGCCAACTCCCGTCCGCGCATCGCCGTCGTCGATCTCGACCACATCCCGGCCAAGACGGAGGTCGCCGGCCACACGTACCACATCAAGAATCTGATCGACGAGGTGGCCAAGAACGTGCGTATCTCCTGGATGACGAAGGCCCAGGCCGCCCAGGCGTTGCGCACCGGTGAGGTGGTGGGCGTGATCACGATCCCGGATGGCTTCATCAGCCGGCTGAAGAGCGTCGCCAGTAGCCCGCAGGTCGAGTTCGAGACCTCGCAGGGCGGCATCTCTTCGCGCGTTACCCAGCAAATGCAGGCGCTCATCTACAGCCTCAACCGTAAGCTCCAGACGGCTTATCTGAAGGACGCGATCGGGTACATCTCGGTTATTCGCAACGGAGGAACGGCTAGCTTCTTCGGCTCGGGCTTCAAGGTGCTGGGGATCAAGAAGGCGCGCTCGCTGCTTGCGGCCGACAAGAAAACCCCCAATACGGCCAAGATCATTCGCTTCCTCGACACGGCAGAGGCGGCACTGCGGGCCTCCGAAGTCTCGGCGCAGGCCGTCGCCCAGCCGATCAGGCTGGCGACCGCGACCCGCAACGGACGCGGCTGGTTGCTCTCGGCGCAGATGCAGGCCTACGCGCTGGCGCTGACGGTGAGCATTCTGGCGCTGGCGCTCGGGGCCGCGGTTACCGCCTCGGAGCGTGACGAGAACGTCGCCTGCCTGCTGGGGCGCGGGCTGATCTCACGCTTCTCGCTGCTCGCCGCCAAGATTGCGCTGGCGACGATCATCTCGCTCGCGGTGGGCACGGTGATCCTGCTCACCTTCGGGGCGATCGTCGAGATCGGCAATATCGCCGGCGGCCAGCCCTGGCAGCGGGTTCCGCTCGTGCTGATCGGCGTGACGCTCTTCGGCGCGGCGCTGGGCGCTATCGGAACGCTGATCGGCGCGCTGGCCCGCGAGGGCCGCTCGGCCACTCTGGGAGCTCTGCTGGTGGCACTTCCGATCGTCCTCTTGGGCCTGATTCCCAGAGAGATCGCACCACCCGCCGGCTACGTCAGTGACATCTTCCCCTTCAGCCACGGCGAGCGCTTCTTCTCCTCGGCGCTGTATGACCTGCACCCCTGGGTCACAATCGGCCCCGAGGCGCTCTGGCTGCTCGGGCTGCTCGTCTTGTGGGGAGCGCTGGCTCGGCTTGCGCAGCCGCGTCTGACGGAGAGCTAGTGACTGGCGGAGCGACGGGTAGCGAGCTTTGGCGGCGCCTGGTCGAGGAGGGCGCACGCGAGAGCGCGCTCTGGAGCGACCTGCTTCTGCCGGAGTCGGAGCGCAGCGAGCAGCTCGCCTTTTCGCCGCTGGCCGCGCTCGAGCTGGCGCTGGGAATCGAGACGATCTACGAGGGCTATCTCGCGCACTACGGTCGCTCGCGCCTCTTTTCTACCGGCGATCGGAAGCTGGCGCTGCTGCTCGGCGACCGCCTCTATGCCCAAGGCCTGGTGCACGTGAGTGAATCGGGAAGCGTGGCCGTGGTGGCCGATCTGGCCAGCTTGCTCGAGCTCTGCGCCCGCCTGCAGGCCGAGCACAAGCCCGGTGACGGTGCCCTCTGGGCGGCCGCCGTCGCACGGCTCGGGCAGGGCGGACTCGACGCTGCGGGAAGCGCGCTTCTCGACTCGGGCGACGAGGAACCGCTGTTGCGTATGGCCCGCGAGGCCGCCGGTTACGAAACCGTTGAACGGGCCCTGGTCGTCCACGCCGAGCGGTTCCAGAACACGCACTAGTAATACGACTGCCGGGCCCCTAGAATCGCCGCATCTCAACTCCCCTCAGGAGGTCGGTCGTGACCCTGTCCCACGCACTACGAATCCCGCTCGCGGCGGTTGCGCTGGTTGCAATCGCGGCGGTCGTAGTCCCCTCCGCCGCTGCGGAAATCAGCGGTCCCTGCGAGGCGACCATCAATGGTCAAAGCGTCAAAGACCAGGGAACCGGCGCCCTGGACAAAGCCATCACTGTCGAGAACGACGCGGTCGTACCGGTGACGATGAGCGCCGGAAGTCAGATCTCACATCTCAAGATTCGGATCGAGTTTGCCGGCCTCGGCTTCACCGTTCGCGACAAGGCGTCGCACGGCAATTCATGGTCGAGCGACGTGAAGGTCAAGAACTACGCCAAGTACGGAGTCGGCCTCTACAAGGTGATCGGATCCAGCTCGGGAGGCGTCTCCTGTAGCGGATCGGCGCTGGTGAAGGTGAAGGGCAATCCGCTCACGACAGTCGCCGGAATCGTCGGGCTGATAGCCGCGCTCGGCGGCATCGCCGGTGTAGCCGGTGCTCTCGTGGCCGCTTCGCACGCGGGCGCGATGGGCTTCGGCAAATCGCTGCTCGGGTTGCTCAGCGGCCTTGTCGGCGGGCTCGGCCTAGCTGTTCTTCTGCAGCAGTTCGCCCTCGTTTATCCGACGCCGGCGGCTACGGCCGTTTGCCTCGGCGGAGGCTCGCTGGTCGGAATCGGGCTGACCTTGCTCGGGAAGATCCTCGGTTCCGGAGCCGCGGCGGCAGCGGGATAGCTCTGAGAGTGAGAGGAGCCCGGGCGTCGGCTCGGGCTCCTCGAGCTTCCTGCGCACCGCCTCACGAGGCTTGTTGCCTAGACTGAAAGCGTGGCGCCGCCACTCGATCTCCGTGAATGGATCGCCCTGCTCGAGCGCGAGGGCGAGCTGACGCGCGTCGGCGCCGAGGTCGATCCCGAGCTGGAGATCACAGAGATCGCCGACAGGGCCGTGAAGGCCGGCGGGCCGGCGCTTCTATTCGAGCATCCGAAGGGCTCGAAGCTTCCGCTCCTGATCAACCAGTTCGGCAGTGAGCGGCGGATCTGCCTGGCGCTCGGTATCGAGAAGCTGGATGAGGTGGCGGGCAAGCTCGCTCCGCTGATGGAGCTCGAGCTGCCCAAGGGCGCCCGAGCCAAGCTGCGCAAGGCACTCGATCTGAAGTCGGCGGCCTCGAGCGCCCAACCGCGCAAGGTGCGCCGCGGCGCCTGCCAGGAGATCGTCCTCACGGGCGACGAGATCGATCTGGGCCTGCTGCCCGTGCAGCGCTGCTGGCCGGACGACCCGGCGCCCTTCATCACGCTGCCCGCGGTGATCACACTCGATCCCGAGACGGGTGCCCGCAACGTCGGCATGTACCGGATGCAGGTCGTGGACAAGCGCACCACCTTCCTGCACTGGCAGGTGCACAAGGACGCGGCGGCGAGCTGGCGCGAGATGGGCGACAGGCTCGAGGTGGCGGTCGCCATCGGGCTCGACCCGATCACCACCTACGCCGCCACGGCGCCGCTCCCACGCGGCATGGACGAGCTCATGCTGGCTGGGCTGCTACGCGGCCAGCCGGTTGAGCTCGTGCCGGCCAAGACCGTTCAGCTAGACGTGCCGGCGCAGGCCGAGATAGTGCTGGAGGGCTACGTGGAGCACGGCGAGGTCGAAACCGAGGGGCCGTTCGGCGACCACACCGGTTTCTACTCTCCCGCCGGCCCCTTTCCGCTCTTCCACATCACCGCCATGACCATGCGCGAAGAGGCGATCTACCCCTCGATCGTCGTCGGCAAGCCCCCCGCCGAGGACGCCTGGCTGGGCAAGGTGACCGAACGCCTCTTCCTGCCCGTGATCAGAAGCGCCGTGCCCGAGATCGTGGACTTCGACCTGCCGGTCGCGGGGGCTTTCCACAACTGCGTGATCGTCTCGATCCGCAAGAGCTTCCCCAACCAGGCGCGCAAGGTCGTGAGCGCCGTCTGGGGCCTGGGCATGCTCAGCCTGACCAAGGCTGTGGTCGTCGTCGACGAGCAGGTTGATCCGCACAACTACGAGGACGTTTTCTTCCACCTCTGCGCCAACGTCGACCCCAAGCGCGACGTTTGGATCGGCGAGGGACCGCTCGATCAGCTCGATCACTCGGCCTCGCGCGAGAGCTTTGGCGGCAAGATGGGCATCGACGCAACCGCTAAGAGCGCCGAGGAGGGAGCGCGTGAGTGGCCGCAGGAGATCGAGATGAGCGCCGAGGTCAAGCAGCTCGTCGAGAGGCGCTGGCAGGAGTACGGCATCGATCTTTAACCTGGACGGAAGCACGCTGAAGCGTCACCCTCTATGGAGAAACCGCTTCGTTTCGAGCTGGAACAGGACCGAAGTACCACCGGCGAAGGCATCGCCTAGCTAGTCTCCGCTTGGAGTATCAGTGAAAGTTTTTGTTGGCATAACGGGTGCTTCGGGAGCGCCGTACGCGTCGAGATTGCTCGAGCAACTCGTCGCGCGCAATTGCGAGGTCGGTCTGTGCGTCTCGGATGCGGGCGTTCAGGTGCTTGCGACCGAGCTGTTCGAGAAGCGCGAGATGAGCCGCGCCGAAACGCTCAGGCGACTGCTGGCGCCGCTGGAGGGCAAGGTGCAGGTCTTCGACCCCGATGACTACTTCGCCCCCTTCGCCAGCGGCTCGGCGCAGGTCGAGGTCTTCGTCATCTGCCCCTGCTCGATGTCCAGCGCCGGCCAGATCGCCGCCGGCGCCGGCTCGAACCTGATTCACCGCGCCGCCGCCGTGGCACTCAAGGAGGAGCGAAAGCTCCTGCTCGTGCCACGCGAGACACCGCTCTCTTCAGTTCAGCTGGAGTCGTTGCTGAAGCTGCGCCAGGCCGGCGCGACCATCCTCTTCGCCGCTCCATCCTTCTACGGCCAGCCCAAGTCGATGCAAGACCTTGTCGACACCGTGGTGGCGCGCGTGCTCGACCAACTCGGCCTGGAGCACGAGCTGGCGGCCCGCTGGGGAGAGGGCGAGAGATGAACGTCGCGAGCGGCACCCTCAAGCCCGATCAGGTGCGGACGATGTTCGACCGGATCGCCCCACGCTATGACCGCATGAACCGTCTGATGACGGCCGGGCTCGACCGGCGCTGGCGCAACACGATCGCCCGGCGGGTGGTTCAGCCCGGCGATTCGGTGCTCGATGCAGCCTGCGGAACGGGCGATCTGGCGCTGGCCGACCTGCGCGCGGGCGCAGCCCGCGTCGTGGGCCTCGACTTCTCCGAGCAGATGCTCGAGCGCGCCGCGCGCAAGTCGCACGAAATCGAGTGGGTTCAGGGCGATCTCTGTCGGCTTCCCTTCGCCGACGGCTCTTTCCAGGCCACGACGATCGGCTTCGGCCTGCGCAACGTCGCCGACAGGTCGAGTGCCCTGCGCGAGCTGAGGCGCGTGCTGGCGCCGGGTGGACGGCTGGGCGTCCTCGAGATCACGCGCGCCCGCGGACCGCTGGCGCCCTTCTTCCGCCTCTGGTTCGACGGCCTGGTGCCGGCCGCTGGCAAGCTGCTCCCGGGCGGCTCCGCCTATGCCTATCTCCCGGCCAGCGTGCGGCGCTTCCCGGCGCCGCGGGAGCTGGCTGCCGAGATCGCGCAGGCCGGTTTCGCGGAAATCAAGTACCGGCTCCTGGCTGGCGGCATCATGGCCCTGCACGTGGGAGTCGCGGCATGAGCGCCGTGCGCTCCTACGAGCCGCTCGACCTCGTGCGCGACACCAGCGGCCTGAAGGATTACCTGGAAGCCGTGGAACGGCGGCTCGACGAGCTTTTCGCCGGCGGCTCGGGGACGGTCGATCTGGCTGCGCAGCGGGCTCTCCGCTCGGGCGGCAAGCGCCTGCGTCCGATGCTCTCATTCCTCTCTGCGCCGTCCGGTCAGGCTCCGCCGGCGGCGGCGGGAGTAGCCGTCGAGCTGATCCATCTCGCCTCGCTGATGCACGACGATCTGCTGGACGACGCCACAGTGCGCCGCGGCGCCCCTTCCACCTGGAACGAGTTCGGCAAGCGTGCGGCGTTGGCCAGCGGCGACCGCGTCTTCGCGCTGGCCTTCAGGGAGCTGGCCGGAGAGGGCCGACTGCAGGCCCTGGCGACGCTGGCCGAGACGGCCCTCGCGCTGGCCCGTGGTGAGGCCTTGCAGCGCGAGTTGCGCTTCGATCCCAATACCAGCGTCGAGGCTCAGCTGCGACTCTGCTCGCTCAAGACCGGTTCGCTCTTCTCCGCCGCCTGCCGCCTGGGCGCGAGCGGAGGCGACGACTCGCTGGGCGAGTACGGCCTGGCGCTCGGCATCGCCTTCCAGATCGTCGACGACGTGCTCGATTGCGTCGGCCAGGCAAGCGAGACGGGCAAGGCGCCGGGAACCGATCTGCGTGAAGGCATTCCGACCCTGCCGCTGATCTTCGCCGCCGAGCGCGACGAGCGGGTGCGCTCGGCGCTTGCCGGAAGCTCCTGCGAGGGCGTCCTGGAGCGGGTCGCCGGCTCGGGCGCGCTCGAGCGGGCGCAGGAGATCGCGCAGGACTACGCCCGCAAGGCCTGCAGCTATCTGAACGGCGATTCGCGCAGCCGCGAGCTGGCGGCTCTGGCCCAGGCGGTGCTGGAGAGAAAACAATGAGCGCCCCGCCGAAAACCAATACGGCCGCGCTCGAGCAGGTGCGCGAGAAGGTGGAAGCGGGCGAGCGCCTGGACGCCGCCGACGGCCTGGCCCTGTACGAGTCAAGCGACTTGCTCGCACTGGGCGAGCTGGCCGACCTGGCTCGCCGCCTGCGTGGCGGCGGAGACGAGGTCTATTTCGTCCGCAATCTGACGCTCAACCAGACCAACGTCTGCCGCGTGAAATGCCGCTTCTGCGCCTTTGCTCGCTCCACCAGAGAGGACGGCGCCTACACGCTCAGCCCCGCCGAGCTGGCCGACGAGGCGAAGTGCTCCTACGAGCAGGAGCCCTACAACGAGCTCCATCTCGTCAACGGCGAGAGCCCGCAGGTCGATTTCGCCTGGTACCTGGAGACGTTGCGGGTGCTCAAGGAGGCGCTGCCCGATGTTCACCTCAAGTGCTACTCGGCCAGCGAGATCCACCACATGTCTACGCTCTCCGGGCTCTCCTACGAGCAGGTGCTGGACGAGCTGAAGCAAGCCGGCCTCAACTCGCTCACCGGCGGCGGCGCCGAGATCTTCTCGCCGCGTGTGCGCAAGCTGATCGCGCCGGGCAAGGAGCCGGCCGAGAACTGGCTGGAGGTTAACCGGGTCGCGCACGAGCTCGGCATTCCGAGCCATTGCACCATGCTCTACGGCCACGTCGAGACGCTAGAGGAGCGCGTCGAGCACCTGATTCGCCTGCGCGAGCTGCAGGACGAGACGGGCGGCTTCCTGGCCTTCGTCCCCTTCGCCGTCCATCTCGAGAACACCCGCCTCGATCCCGACCTCCTCCCCAGCACCGCGGCCGACGTGCTGAAGACGATCGCCGTCTCGCGCCTGCTGCTCGACAACGTGGCCCACATCAAGGCCTACTGGGTCGCCATGGGCCTACCGCTGGCGCAGATTGCGCTGCATTTCGGGGCCGACGACGTGCAGGGCACGGTCGGACAGGAGCAGGTCTTCCACGCCGCCGGCGCCCATACCGAGACCGAGCAGGCCGCCAGCCGGCTGGTGCGCTACATCCAGGCCGCCGGCCGCATCCCGGTCGAGCGCGACACCCTCTACAACAAGCTCAGGCGCTGGGATTAGCGTCCGAGAGACGAGCCTCAAGACAGGGAGAAAGCTGATGAGCGAGACAAACAGCGAGAAGATCGAGAAGATCGTTCGCGACCGCAAGCGCGGTCACGTGAAGCTGAGCAAGTCGTCGAAGGGCTACCGGCTCTTCAGCGAGCTCGACCAGCACACGTTCTCGGGCGGCGCCCTGGAGAAGTGGCAGAAGGAGCTGATCGCGCTGGGCATCTCGGTTCACAAGAACTGCGAGCCCTGCATGGAGTGGCATGTCAATGAGGCGCTCAAGAGCGGGGCGACGCGCGAGCAGATCATCGAGGCGCTCGAGGTGGGAATCGAGATGGGCGGCGGCCCGGCATCGGTCTCGGCGCGCTTCGCAATGGACGTTCTCGACTACTACGAGCAGAAGTGAGCTGAAGCGGGCAACGCGATGATCAAGCTGGGACGAATCGCCTATGTGAACATGGCGCCGGTCTACTACCGCCTCCAGGCCGAGGTGGAAGAGGTCACGGGTGTTCCGACCGAGCTGGCGCGGAAGCTACTCGCCGGCGAGGTGGACGTGGCGGCGATCCCCTCGATCGAATTCGCCCGCCACGCCGCCGAGCTGGAGATGCTGCCGCGGCTCTGCGTCGCCTCCGACGGCGCGGTCGACTCGATTCAGCTCGTCTCGAGCACCCCGCCCGAGCAGCTGCGCCGGATCGCGGTAACGCCTGAGAGCGCAACCAGCGTGGCGCTGGCGCGAATCCTCTTCCCGCAGGCCGCGCAGGTGCCGTTGGGCGAGGAGGCGCCCGGCAAGCTGCTGATTGGCGACGCGGCGCTGCGAAGCGCCTTCGAAGATCCCACGCCGCACTACGACCTCGGCCGGCTCTGGCGCGTGCGCAGCGGGCTGCCGATGGTCTTCGCGGTCTGGGCCTACAGAAAGGGGGCAGGCGCCGGCATGCACGAGCTAGAAGAGGCGCTGCTCGCCTCGGTCAAGGCCGCCCACGCCGAGCCCGAGCTGTTGGCCAAGCAGGCCAGCGAGACCTACGGCTATCCGGCCGGCTTCTTGGCCCGCTACTTCGAGAAACTGCGCTACGACTTCGGGCCGCGCGAGCGCGAGGGACTGCTCGCCTTCTACAAACTGGCCTGCGAAGCCGGAGTGCTGGAGCGAGTGCCCGAGCTGGCTCCAAGCGCGGCCGCCTGATGAGCGTCTCGGAAACAGCCCGTCGGGCGGTCGGCGAGATCCTCGAGCGCACGCTGGTTGACGGCGAGCGCCTCTCCGACCAGGACGCCCTCACGCTGCTCGAATCGCGCGAGTTGATCGCGATCGGGAAAGCGGCAAACGAGATCCGAGGTCGCAAGAACGATCCCGAGCGGGTCACCTTCGTCGTCGATCGCAACATCAACTACACGAACATCTGCACCGTCCGCTGCGAGTTCTGCTCCTTCTCCACCGACCCCGGCGACCTGCGCGAGGGCTACCTGCTGCCGAAGTCGATCATCTTCAAGAAGATCGAGGAAACCTTGGAGCTGGGCGGCACCGGCGTGTTGATGCAGGGCGGCCACCACCCCGACCTCGACTTCGCCTACTACGACGACCTCTTCCGCTCGATCAAGGCGCGCTACCAGATTCACCTGCATGCGCTCTCGCCCTCCGAGGTGCTGCACATTTCGCGGCGCTCGAAGCTGACGGTGCCCGAGACGATCAGGCGCCTGCACGAGGCCGGGCTGGACTCGATTCCGGGCGGCGGCGCCGAGATTTTGGTCGACCGAGTGCGCCGTTCGCTCTCGCCGCGCAAGGCCAAGACCGACGAGTGGCTCGGAGTCATGCGCGAGGCGCAGTTGCAGGGACTTTCGACCACGGCCACGATGATGTACGGCCACATCGAGACCCTCGCCGAGCGGGTCGAGCACATGCGCCGCATCCGCGAATTGCAGGACGAGACCGCGGGCTTCCGCGCCTTCATCTCCTGGACCTTCCAGCGCGACGGCAACCGCCTGCAAGAAAAGGTGCCCGAGGAGACGCGACCGACGCCGTTCGACTACCTGCTCACCCAGGCCGTCAGCCGCCTCTACCTCGACAACGTGCCGCACATCCAGGCCAGCTGGCTCACCCAGGGGCTCGCGATCGGGCAGCTCGCACTGGCCTTCGGCGCCGACGACATCGGCTCGACGATGATCGAGGAGAACGTCGTCGCCTCGGCGGGCACCCACTACACGACAACCACCGAGGAGCTCGCACACCTGATCCGCGCCTTCGGCAAGCTGCCGGTGCAGCGGGACACCTACTACAAGCCGGTCAAGATCTGGGAGTAAGCGCACGTCGCCGAGCGGATACGGCAGCACGAGTGACTCGAGGTAGCCCGTGTCATAAAGTGTGTCCGTGTCTTGCCGCCGCCTGTTCTCGACCACCATCATCGTTGCAGCCGCCCTCTCGCTCGCCCCGCTACTCGCAGGCTGCGGATCGGGAAAGGTGCACGGCGAAAAGATCCTCGACGCCACGAATCTCGGCTCAGGATCGATTGAATTCGCAATCGCCAGCTCAGACAAAGGGGTGGTGGCACTTGCCTGGCTGAGAGACGACCAACTGGTGTCGAGCGAGCTCGAACCGAGCTCCTGGCACTGGTCGAAGCCGGAAGTCCTGGCCACCTCACTCGACGAGACGCCGGGGGTGCCAGACGACATCGCTCTCGCCTACGACGGGTCGGACAGGCTGCTCGTGGCTTGGGCGTCCGGTCTAGGCAACGATCGCCACGGCCATCGGCGCGGTATCGGTGTAAATGCCCGGATCCGCGACGCGGATGGAAACTGGCAGCCGGCCCGCCTGGTCGCTCGCTATCCGAGCAAAGAGGCGCGATACGTGGTCGGTGCAGGCCTCACGCTCTCAAGCGGCAAGAGAGGTTTCGCGCTCGGCTGGTATTCACGCCTTTCGAGCGGTACAGACCGGCACCCGAACGTCTCCGGCTTTCGCATCTTCGACGGCAATAGATGGCTGCCGCCAGTGCGCGTTGGAGCGGAAGGCTTGCCTGTACGGGTGGAGTTGCTCGACGGTCAGCCTCCTCTAGCGCTCTGGATACTGCCGCTCGAGAAGAAGCTGCTCGCCGCCTCGCTGCTTTCCGATGGAAAGCTCGACAAGCCACGTGTGCTGGCACAAGCTGATTCCTTCCTGACCACTTCGTCGGACGCTAGAGAAGCCGTCGCCGCCTGGAGCTACAACAAGAAGACCTGGGCCAGTGTCTGGAGTGGCCACAGCTGGGCGAAGCCGAAGTACCTGGGCGATAACAGCGCCTACGGCGAGTTCTTTGCGCCACTTGCGACGGTCGTCGCGCGAGAACGGGCTGCGGTTGCCTGGCGTATCGGGGGCTTTACCGGGGGTGGGTCGTACTCGCTACTGCGACCCAATACCTGGGCGGCCTCCTCTCCGTCTGCCTTCCCGGCAGCGCACGGGTTCCGGGCCGAGAACATCGAAGCGGTCGGACTCGCGTCAGGCGAGCTCGCCCTTCTTGGAATCGACTCAGGCCACCTCGGGGTTGTTCATCTCCCCTTGTCCGGTCGAGCTAGGACCGAGCAGTTCTCGATCAAGACCGGGACAAGTCAGGTTCTTGCCTCCGCCAGCGGCGCGCGCGCGGTGGCTTTCGCCTGGGAGGCCGACCTGGGCTCGAAATCGAGCCCCAAACCGCATATCTTCGTCTGGGTCTATCGCCCCTAACGCTCCCGCGCCTTCGGCAAGGCGCCGGTGCAGCGCGACACTTACTACAACCCGGTCAAGGTCTGGGATTAACCGCGCGCGGTACGCGCCGCACCCATGGCGCGCTAGGCTCCCCTCCGTGATCGAGCAGCTTCTCGGTACCCGCCCCTCCCAGATCGGCATCGTCGTGCACGACGTGCGCGAGGCCGCGGCCCGCTACAGCGATCTCTGGGGAATTCACAACTGGACGTTCGTGGAGAACGGGCCCGACAACATGCACGGCCTGCACTACATGGGCGAGCCGGCGGATTTCTCGATGCGCCTGGCGCTGACCGGCGCCGATCCGCAGCTCGAGCTGTTGCAGCCGCTCGAGGGCCCTTCGATTCTGGCCGACTGGCTCGACCGCCACGGCGAGGGCCTGCACCACATGGGCGTTGACGTGAAGTCGGTGGACGAGACGATCGCCCAGATGGCCCAGGTCGGTATCACCTGCGTGCAGCACGGCTACGGCTTTGGCGCCGACGGCTCCGGAGCATTCGCCTATTTCGACACCGAGGCTGTGCTCGGCTGCCTGATCGAGGCGATCGAGCCGGCCAACGAGTAACCGGCCGCTGGCGGGCTGACTACAAATAGACTGGCCCGCGATGCTCGTAGCTTCGATAACCGGCTCGCTCACCGATTCGATCACTTCGCTGATCGGCAACCACGGCGTCGAGGCCGTGTTCGGGCTGATGGTCACCGACGCCGTCTTCCCCGCTTTCAGCGAGCTGGTGATGCTCTATGCCGGAGCGCTCGCCGCCGGCGCCTTCGCCCAATCGGTCGTCCTCTTCGGCCACCCGATTAGTTCGCGCCCGCTCGCCTATCTGACGATGGTGCTCGCGGGCACCATCGGCTACACGGTGGGATCGCTTGGCGGCTGGGCGATCGGCATCTATGGCGGCCGTCCCTTCCTCGAGCGCCACGGGCGCTGGTTCCGCCTCTCGCACGAGGAGTTGGGGCGGGCCGAGCGCTGGTTCGATCGTTTCGGCAGTTGGGCCGTTCTGCTCGGGCGGATCACCCCGATCGCGCGCTCCTTCATCTCCATCCCGGCGGGCGTCTTCCGCGCCCGGCTCGCTTCCTACACGATCCTGACCCTGATCGGCTCGACCATCTGGTGCCTCGTGCTCCAGTCGGCCGGGTTCGCACTGGGCACTCGCTGGGAGAAGTTCCAGCACTACTTCCACTACGTGGACTATGCCGTGGCTGCCGTTTTCGTGATCGGGGCCGTCTTGATCATTCTTCGCTGGTGGCGCTCAAGTAAACTGGCTGGCCGAGATGTCCAAGATTCCGCTGATTGACGTAAAGGCTCAGTACGCGCCGCTCTCGGGCGAGCTGAAGGCGCGCTTCGCCGAGGTGCTCGAATCGGGCCAGTTCATCCTCGGCCCCAACGTCAAGGCCTTCGAGACCGAAGCGGCGGCCCATCTCGGCGTTGCCCAGGCGGTCGGCTGCGCAAACGGCACCGACGCGATCACGCTGGTGCTGAGCGCGCTGGGAGTCGGCTCGGGCGACGAGGTCATCTGCCCCGCCTTCACCTTCTACGCCACCGCCGAGCCGATCGCTCTGCTCGGCGCGACGCCCGTTTTCGCCGACATTGAGCGCGAGACGATGAACATCGACCCCGCCGACGTGGCGCGCAAGATCACGGCCAAGACCAAGGCGATCATGCCGGTGCACCTCTTCGGCCGTCCAGCCAAGGTCGATGAGCTGAAAGTCCACGGGCTGCCGGTGATCGAGGACGCGGCCCAGGCTTTCGGCGCTCGCAGCGTTGCCCAAAAGGGCATCGCTGCGACATTCAGCTTCTTCCCCACCAAGAACCTCTTCTGCCTCGGCGACGGTGGCCTGGTTGCCAGCAACGACGAGGAGCTGGCGGCGAAGGTGCGCATGCTGCGCTTCCACGGCTCGCGCGACAAGAAGACCTTCGAGTACGTGGGTTACAACTCGCGCCTCGACGAGGTGCAGGCGGCGATGCTGCGCGTCTTCCTGGGCCAGGTCAAGGGCTGGAACGAGTTGCGCCGCGAGAGCGCCGCGCGCTATGCCGAGCTGGGCCTCGGCGAGCTGCTCGAGCTGCCGAAAGACGAGCCCGGCCACGTCTACCACCTCTTCTGCACCCGCAGCCCCGAGCGCGACAAGTTCCGCGATGCGCTCGCTGAGGCCGGCATCGGGCACGCCTGCCACTACGTCGTGCCGCTGCACCTGCAGCCTTCGATGGCCCATCTGGGCTACAAGGAAGGCGATCTGCCCGAAACCGAGCAGGCCGCCCGCGAGAACCTCTGCGTACCACTCTGGGCGGGAATCGCCCGAGAGCAACAGGAGCGCGTGGTAGCTACGTTGCAGGGCGCGGTCACCACGCCGGTCCAGTGAACCTGCTCAACAGGCACCGCCTCTGGCAGGTCGCCGTCGACGGTGTCTTCATCGCTTTCGCCTGGCTCGCGGCCTTCTTGCTGCGCCTCGGCTGGCCGGTCAACAAGCCCTACGACCACTTCATCCAGCCGCGGGCAATCGCGCTCGTCGTCGTCGTCGAGCTGACGATCTTCGTCCTGCTCGGCTTTTACACCCGCTGGTGGCGCTACGCCTCGACGCGCGACATCTGGTCGGCGGCTCGGGGAGTGACGATCGCCTGCATCATCGCCGACCTGGCCGTCATCTTCGCGCGCTTCCAGCCCCGTGGCTATTCGCTGCCGATTTCGGCCGCGATCATCGACTGGCTGTTGCTGCTGGGGCTGATCACCGGCTC
>DATCCQ010000156.1:0-3199 GCA_036511185.1 Gaiellaceae bacterium | reverse complement strand
TGACCAGCGCGGTGGTGTCGAGCTCGTGGCGGTAAGCGACGAACTGGCGAGCGTACTCGGTGGCGAGCGCGACCGCGAGCGTGGGATTGTGGTCTCGCACCGCCATGCCCATCGTGTCGGCGTTCGACGCCGGCGTCACCGCTGAACGGGAGAGAAAGCTGTCTGCTCCTTCAGTACCGAGCCCCGCCGCGATCAGCGTGCGCCGAACGACGGTGGAAACGCGCGCCAGCTTGGCCTGAGTCTGGAGGTAGCGATCGGCATCGGTTTGAGAGGTGTTCCCGCTGTTGACTCCGGTGAGAGTCGCCACCAGATCCTGGTTGTTGACCATCACCTCGGCAGACGCCTGGTAGATCCGTTGCTGATGGAGCGAGAAGAGAACGGCAGCGGCGGGCACTACGATTATCGAAAGGACGACCGTCCACTTCCGCCGCCTGAGCACGGCGAGGTAGTGGCGGAGAGTGACGTTTTGAGTGTGATCGCCAGTAGATTCGGGCATCTGCGCCAACAGCGGGGGAACCGCAAGGAACGTGCCCGATACACCCTACTCGTTTACCTTCCGGCGTTCTAGGACTGAAGGTAACTTTTGGATAGGTACTTTTTCGCCATTCGCCATGTTTCGCCGGTTCGCAATGCGGTAAACGCTCACGCCGGCGGTCGCGCGGTCGCTGGCCGATCTCGTCGTCAATCAGTGCCGGCGAGCCCGTGCGAGCGCGCGAGAAGTGCTGCCGCGGTGCGATTCACGATGCCGAGGTTGAGGAAGACGTTTCTCGTGCTGTTCATCACCGAGCGCTCGGTGATGAACAGCGAGTCGGCCGCGCGATCCCGAGCTCGCGGCCGAGAGTGCATGGCTGACTGCGGTTCTCGGTGAGATCGAAAAGCGGCCCGGCGCGTTTGTCGAGCAACTCGAGACCGAGCAGCGTCAACTCTGAAGCCGCGCTCAGGGGTTTGTACGTCGCACCTTAGGTCACAGACGGCGGAGCACGTTCAAACCTTTTTGGAGCCAGGCGGGTTCGAACCGCCCGCCTTCCGGTTTCTCGGGGCGCCGCTGACGGTGCGAGCCCGGAGGGAACAGTGTTGACTCACACGGGCCCGGAGAGGATCGTGCCGCCAGCGGTGTCAGGTGGATCGAGCGGCCGGTCGCGCCCGGACGGGCGATCCACCGGCCGAGGAAGCGGAATGGAACTAAACGGGGCACGTTCGAACCCTCGAGCCGGGGTTGAGCTCTCTCGGTTAGGCGCGCTCCACGACGAACTGCTCCGTAAAGCTTTGGTCAATCCCCGTGAGCCTCGCCCGGTTCCCACCAAGGTGAGCCCGGTACTCGAGACCGTGATACGAGTGCTCGAACAGGCCGGGGACCCGATGCGGGCGCGCGAGATCCACGCGGCTGCGGAGCAACTCGCGGGCGAGCCGCTGCGCTGGACGTCGGTGAAAGCAGCGCTGGCTGCCAACGCCGGGAGCGATGATTTGCGCTTCGAGCGAGTTAGGCGAGGCTACTACTGGATCAAGCGGGCGCGGCTCTCCGAGCGAGAACGGGAGCGTTGCACACCCTGAGCCAATCTGAGAGAATCTGATGAAGTTTCCCCCATTAACGAGCTCGTCCTAAAGAGCTCTCGCCCGCGGAGGTTGGGAAATGGCCCTCTTGTCGCCGGTTACACCGATGGCGTTACGGAATCGCCGAAGCGCGACTCGTCTCTTAGCTGGAGCCATCTTGTGTGCCCTGGCGCTTGTCGCCACCTCCACTCTCGCAGGCGCCGCCTCGAGTAGAGCCTCCGCCGCGAAGATCTCAGCCCATCTGACCAAGAAGAGCTTTACGAGCGCCCAGGCGAAAGAGGTTAAGCTCGTCTACAGATTCTCTACCCCGAGTAAGCGTTTCGCCTACCGGCTCACCATCAAGAACGGCTCCACGTGGCAGGCGGTCAGGAGCGTCAAGAAGAAGGGAAACTTCAAGGGCTCCCACAAGATCGCGGTCAAGAAGCTCTTCGCACTAAAACCAGTCAACGTCGGCCGCTATCGGCTCAAGCTCTCTGCCGACGGAGGGAGCAAGCTCCTCAGCTTTAGGGTGGTCGAGGCGACGAGCGGCGGCTCAACGATTGGCGCCATCGGCGCCGGCGCCAAGCACACCTGCGCCGTCCTCTCCGGTGGAACGATCAAGTGCTGGGGCTACAACAGCTACGGCCAGCTCGGCAACGGCACGACGACCTCGAGCCCGACCCCGGTGCAGGTCAGCGGCATCACGAACGCCAATGCCATCAGCGCCGGCGACGGACACACCTGCGCTCTCCTCTCCGACCACACGGTCGAGTGTTGGGGAAATAACGGCGCCGGCCAGCTCGGGAACGGCACGACGACCTTGCACCCGACTCCGGTCCAGGTCAGCGGTATCACGACCGCGACTGCCATCAGCGCCGGCGGCAACGTCAGCTGCGCCTTACTCTCTAACGGCACGATCAAGTGCTGGGGCTACAACAGCTACGGCCAGCTCGGGAACGGCACGACGACCTCGAGCCTGACCCCGGTCCAGGTCGCCGACATCACGACCGCAACTGCGATCAGCGCCGGCGTCTCTCACACCTGCGCCGTCCTCTCCGGCGGCACGATCAAGTGCTGGGGCTACAACTCGAACGGTCAGCTCGGAAACAGCACGACGACCTCGAGCCAGACCCCGGTTCAGGTCGTCAACATCACGACCGCAACGGCGATCAGCGTCGGCAGCTACCACAGCTGCGCAGTGCTCTCCGACGGCACAGCCAAGTGCTGGGGCTACAACAACTACGGTCAGCTCGGAAACCACTCGAAAACCTCGATCTCGATCCCGGTCTCGGTAGTTGGAGTCGGCGGCAGCGGCATTCTCTCGGGTGTCACCGCCATCAGCGCCGAAAACTACGACAGCTGCGCCCTGCTCTCGAGCGGCGAGACCGACTGCTGGGGTTGGAACGAATACGGCCAACTTGGCAACGGTACGACGAGCGACAGTTCTGTGCGCGTCCAGGCCAGCGGGATCACTAACGCCAGCGCGATCAGCGTCGGTAACGGACACACCTGCGCCCCCCTCTCCGACGGCACAGCCAAGTGTTGGGGCCACAACTCGGACGGTCAGCTCGGCGACAGCACGACCACGAATAGGACGACCCCGGTGAGCGTGGTTGGTCTCCCGTAGCACGCTCGGTCTAGACGAGCTCGTTCTCGGGCGCTCGAAATG
>DATCCQ010000155.1:0-2079 GCA_036511185.1 Gaiellaceae bacterium | reverse complement strand
CGGCTGCGATTGACTCGGAATTCGCGGCACTGGATGGTCAACGCGACGTCAACACGGCGTCAGAAACGGGCCGTTGGCA
The DNA here is from genome assembly GCA_036511185.1 of Gaiellaceae bacterium. Taxonomy (GTDB): domain Bacteria; phylum Actinomycetota; class Thermoleophilia; order Gaiellales; family Gaiellaceae; genus Fen-549. The sequence continues at coordinate 2,000 of DATCCQ010000155.1, read as the reverse complement.
GCATTTGGCCTTGGTGAGATAGCCGGGAAATGCCTGCAAATGGGGGGGAAGAAGTAAGCGTTCAGGTCCTCCGCAGGATCAGGCAAGCGAGGGGATGGGATCGCCTCGGATACTGGCGGCAAGGACGTCGCTGAGGTAGGCGAAGAGCGAGCGCTGCTGAAGACGGCAGGTGACCGAGGCCGAGAGCAGCCGCTCGATGCTGCGCTCGCCCTCCTCGGATTGGCTACCGAGCGAGAGCTTGCGATAGATGACCGCCCCACGCAGTCCACGCTCGGCGTGGTTGTTGGTCGGCTCGACGCCGGGCACGGCCACGAAGGTCCACAGCGCCGGCCAGCGCTTGAGCAGGTTCTTGGCGAAGCCGCGGTGGTTGCGGTTGCGGGGGCTCTTGCGCGCCGCTTGCTCGAGCAGCGCCCGCAGCTCGCACTTGAGCGGAGCGATCTGCTCGTTCAGGCGCGCACGATCGTCGTCTTGCCGGTAGCGATCCCAAGCGACGAACAGCCGTTTGGCGATCTCAAGGCCAGCCAGACCGAACTCCTTCTGGGCTCCGAGCCCCTCGCTGTGGGCGGTGAAGTCGCGCCTCAGGTGAGCCCAACAGAGCTGTCGCCGTTCGGCCTCGAGGTAGTTGTAGGCCCACCAGCGATCGGAGCAGGCGATGCCGGCAAACTGCTCGCCGAGCAGCGCCTTCGCCTCGCGCTCGTGGCGGTCGGGAGCGATGCGAAAGAGCGCCGCCCGCGAGGTGAGCGCGCCCCAGAGCGTGCGCCGCCCGCCCCGCAGGCGCCAGCCGGTTTCATCGACGTTGATCGCCGGAGCGGCGCGGATGTGGCAGAGCAACTCCTCGTAGGGCTCCTCGAGGGCCTCGCCCGCATGCCGCACGATGGTATCGATCGAGCCGGCACAGATGCGAGCGCCGAAGAGTTCGTCCATCAGCTCCGCCGTGTCGCGTCGTGAGATGCGGTTTCTGACGGCGAGGGTGGCGACCGCCGCCTGCAGGCGCGGGCCGAAGGCTCCTGGCGGCGCCCCGGCGGGAAGCTCGGCATGCGTCTCGGCGCCGCAGTCGGGGCAGCGCAGGCGATGCAGCCGGTGCTCGCTGAGGATGACCGCAATCGCCGGCAGCTCCGCGACCTGATGGCGAGCCGGCTTGCCCACGGGGCAACGCTCTGCCTCACCGAAGCGGTGGCCGCAGGCGCAGCGCTCAGGCCAATGATCGACGATCTCATCGAGAGCCTCGACCGGTGCCAGCCGACGACCGTGGCCCGGGTGGCCCGGCTGAGCTCCCTGGCTGCGCTTCGAGGACGGTGCTCGCCTCCGCTCCGGCGCACTGGGTGGATCCTGACTGGGCGGCAGCGAAGAGTTGCGTGAGTTGCGGTTCAGGCGCCGCTCGAGCTCGGCGACTCGCGCCGCCAGCTCGGCGATCCGAACCTCCTGTGCGGCAATCTGCGCCGACAGCGCCAAGAGCACAGCGACGACCGCCTCACGTCCCTGCCCATAGATCGCCTCCGCCTCGGCGCGCTCCATGCCCATGGGATTCGAGGCGTGTGAGCCACTGCCTGCCTATCAGGCGTCGGACGCGTGCTCAGCTGCCGACCGAAGACCAACTGAACGCTTACGAACCGACTCAGAAGGCGCTGCGGGCCTCCCCGAGTACCACAGTGGCTCTGGAGCCAATCGGCCAGGGTTTGCCGCAAGAATCGACCAAGCCAGCGACGCCATGACCAGCCCCGTTGAGCTGCTGCTTGCCCGCCTCACCGGTGTCAAGCAAACGGGTCCGTCAAAGTGGATGGCGCGCTGCCCGTCGCACAAGGATGACACCGTCTCGCTCGGGATCTCCGAGGGCGACGACGGCAAGGTGCTCCTTCACTGCTACGCCCGCTGCGAAACGGCGACGATCGTCGCCGACCTCAAGCTCACCATGTCCGACCTCATGCCGCCGCGCGAGCAAGGAGGCAACGGCTCCGGCATGAACATCGTGGCGGCCTATGACTACACCGACGAAGAGGGCA
>DATCCQ010000154.1:0-3131 GCA_036511185.1 Gaiellaceae bacterium | reverse complement strand
GTCAGCCAATGTCGAAGGTTGCGCTTAAGGGCCTATCCCAATAGGCCTGCATACCCGACGCGGCCGATCCGCGGCGCCAGCGGCCGCAGGGCCGTTTTCCGCACTACCAGTGCGCCTCCACGACCCTCCGGCCACTGTCATCCACGGCTTGACCGCCTCGGTCAGACATTCCTACCGCGATAGGCCCTAAGTCGCCGCACTGCCTCGACCAGAGCACTACCGGCAAACCGTCGTTACGTGCGAAACACCTCCGAGGGAGGCGCAACACACTGATCGCAAATCCGCTATGCTCATAGCAGCTATGCGATTGGCAAGCTCGAAGACAGAAACTGCTAGGCAGGGATTCTTGAACGACGTTCGCCGGCTCGCCACCAGAGCGATGGGTGGACTGGCGCGTACCCGCGTCACCCCCAATGTGGTAACGGTCGTAGGGGTCTCGCTCACTATCGGAGCTTCGTTCTTCGTGTACTCCAGCTACCGCCACGAGCTCGCATTCTTCTGGGCGGCCGCCGGGCTGTTCGTGGCCGGCTCGATACTCGACATCTTGGACGGCGCGCTCGCCCGGGCGAGCGGAAAGGTCTCACCGCTCGGCGCCTTCATCGACTCCACGACCGACCGTATCGGCGAGGCCTTCATGCTCGGAGCGATCGTGCTCCTCTTCGCGCGCGATCACGCGCTCTTCTCGGCCGGGCTGACGCTCGCGGCCTTGGTCGGTTCATTTCTCGTCAGCTACACCCGCGCACGCGCCGAGATAATCGGACTGCGCGGCGACGTGGGCCTAGGCGATCGCGCTACCCGCGTAGTTGTAATCACGGCCGGCCTCGTGCTCGCGCCCTGGGGAGTGCTCCCCTGGGCGATCGGGGCGCTGACGGCACTGGCTTGGTACACAGTCATCTTGCGGGCGCTCTTCGTGCGCTCGCAACTGCTCCAGGGAGGAAAGTAATGGCTTCAACTCAACGCTCCGCGAACGGCAAGGTTCGCGTCGCGATCATCGGCGTCGGTAACTGCGCGAACTCGCTGTTGCAGGGCGTCGAGTACTACAAGAACACCAAGGCGGACGAATTCGTCCCCGGTTTGATGCACGTCGATCTCGGCGGTTACCACATCTCGGACATCGAGTTCGTGGCCGCCTTCGACGTGGTCAAGGGCAAGGTCGGCAAAGACCTCTCCGAGGCGATGTGGGCCTTCCCCAACAACACGATCAAGTTCTGTGACGTTCCCAAGACGGGCATCAAGGTCTCGCGCGGCATGACGCATGACGGCCTCGGCAAGTACCTCTCGCAGATCCTCGAGAAAGCGCCCGGCCCGACCGACGACGTGGTCGGAATCCTCAAGGAGACCGGCGCCGACGTGGTGGTCAACTACCTGCCGGTCGGCTCTGAAGAGGCGGTCAAGTGGTACACCGAGCTGATCCTGAAAGCGGGCTGCGCGATGGTGAACTGCATGCCGGTCTTCATCGCCCGAGAGAAGTACTGGCAGGGCCGCTTCGTCGAGGCGGGCGTGCCGATCATCGGCGACGACATCAAGTCGCAGGTGGGCGCCACGATCACTCACCGCGTGCTGACGAGCCTCTTCCGTGAGCGCGGCGTGAAGCTCGAGCGCACGATGCAGCTCAACGTCGGCGGCAACTCCGACTTCCTGAACATGCTCGAGCGGGAGCGCCTGGAGTCGAAGAAGATCTCCAAGACCAACGCCGTCACCTCGATGCTCGATTACGACATGGGCGCCGACAACGTCCACGTCGGCCCGTCGGACTACGTGCCCTGGCTGACCGACCGCAAGTGGGCCTACATCCGCATGGAGGGCCGCACCTTCGGCGACGTCCCGCTCAATGCCGAACTCAAGCTCGAGGTCTGGGACTCGCCCAACTCGGCCGGCATCGTCATCGACGCGGTGCGTCTGGCCAAGCTGGCGCTCGACAACGGCCTTTCGGGAGCACTCGAGGGCCCGAGCTCTTACCTGATGAAGTCGCCGCCGAAGCAGATCGTCGACGACGAGGCCCACGCGCTGACTGAGGAATTCATCACGAAGTATCCGCGCAAGGCCGCGAGCAAGAAGTAGCTCGCCGACACGCAACTGACCGATCGCCTGCGCCCGCTTCGGCGGGCGCAGGCGTCTCCGAAGGTCGCCGGACGAGAGGGAGTGGGTAGTACTCGCCACCTGAGCGACCGCTTTGCTGCCGCCGGCAGTGCAGCTTTGGGACGAAGTCGAGACATGTGATCGCGCTTTTTCTCGCTACCGTTCTCCGCCCCGTGGGTGGGTGGGGGGTGGAGAGGTGGGTCCCTCCGCGCCTCAGACTCGCGCCACTCTCCCCAACCTTCGCGACTACACTCGCATGCAGTGGCTCTGCGCATCTGTCTGGTAACGCCTTTTACCTGGTCTCAGCCCCACCCGGTCAACGAGAACGTGGCCGGGATCGCGGCGGCGCTCAGGCGGCGCGGGCACCACGTTACGGTTCTGGCACCCTCCAATCGCGCCGCTGACCTCAGAGCCGGTCGACGCACGCTCGAGCGCGACGAGGACGCCGATTTCATCGCCCTGGGAACGGCGATCCCAGTGACGCGGCGGAGCACGCTAGGCATCCCGGTTGGCCTGCGGGCCAACCTGGCGCTCGCGCTTGCACAGGGACGCTTCGACATCGTGCACGGCTTCGAGCCCGGACTACCGAGCCTTTCCTACCTGGCCTTGCGCGACACGAGATCGCTGACAGTAGCCAGCTTCCTTTCGATCGAGCGCATCGCCTATCTTCCGGCGAAGAGCCGCCGCGAGCGCCTGCTCGGCCGCACCGACGAATTGCTCGCGACAAACGAGGAGATCGCCACGGCCGCCAAGGAGCGCTTCCCAGGCGACTACCGACTGCTCCCGGAAGGCGTCGATACCGATCTCTTCCGGCCGGGGAAGAAGCGGCACCTGATCGCCGCCGAGTGGCGCTCGACCGAGCGCGCCGTGGCCCGTAGCCTGATTCGCGTTCTGCGCGAGCTTGAGGGTTGGGAGCTGCTGCTACTGCGCACCAAGCCGCTCGCCGGCAGGCCTAGCGTGCCGCACGATCTGCGCGATCGCGTTCACGTGCGCACGGCCCGCGACGCTGAGACACGGGCGCAGCTGCTCGCCGAGGCGGCCGTCTTCGTGCC
>DATCCQ010000153.1:0-2194 GCA_036511185.1 Gaiellaceae bacterium | reverse complement strand
CTCATCCGCTCCGTTGGGCCGCGCCGGGAGTGCGATCCTCCGTTCCGGGTAAGAGGATCTGAAGGTTTCTACCCACGAGCCAGAAAGAGAGTTGGGCATGAAGGCAACTGAGGAACTCACTAACGAGCACGGCGCAGTGTTTGCCGGGCTGAAGATCCTCGACAAGGTCACGGCGGCTATTACGGAGAAGAAAGAACAGGCTCCGCGAGACCTTGAGCAGCTACTCGACTTCTTCAAGGGGTTCGTGGACCGCTGCCACCACGGCAAAGAGGAAGACGTGCTGTTCCCCGAGCTGGAGCGGCGGGGCGTGCAGCGCGACGGCGGCCTGATCGGCGATCTGCTCGCCGAGCACGAGATGGGTCGAGAACACGTCCGGGCCATGGCTGAGGGCCTCGAGCGGTTTCGGCGTGGCGATGACGCGGCTGCGGCCGAGGCGGCGGCGGCTATCAGCGGGAGAGCGCGCGCCTACGACGAAATGCTGCGCGTGCATATCGCCAAGGAGACGAACGAGCTCTTCCCCCTGGCGGAGCGGTTAATTCCCGCTGACGCCGCCGCGACACTCGTCGAGAAGTTCGAAGAGATCGAGCGCGAGCGCGTCGGCGAGGGAAAGCATGAGGCGTATCACGCCATGCTGCACGACCTGAAGGACCGCTACGAGATCGCATGACCGCTGAACTGTCGAGTGTGAGAGGAGAAGGGATGACGAGCAAAGCCGACTTCACAGATGAGGAATGGAAACTGATTCTCGAGGCGCCGCCGAGTGCCGGCCTGATCGTGGTCACCGCGCAACGCGGAGGCATGCTGCGCGAGACGATGGCGATAGGAAAGGCCTACGTCGAGGCGCGCCAGGAGCACGGCCGAAGCGAGCTGCTGGACGAGATCGCCGCAGCCAAGCCCGAGCGCGACCACACGCGCTTCCACTCCTACGAGGAGCTCAAGCAGGCAGGCCTGCAGCATCTACGTGACGCGGTCGCCCTGCTCGAGAAAAAGGCGGCGCCCGAGGAGGTCGAGGACTACCGGAAGTTCGTGCTCACGCTCGCAGCCAAGGTCGCCAACGCGCACAGAGAGGGCGCCCAGAACGTCAGCGACGCTGAGCGGACTGCGATTGAGGAGATAAAGGGGAGTTTGGGCGAGGCGAAAACCTAGGGCTTCGCCTTCGATGCTCTGCGCCGTCGAGTGAGACGTAACCTCTCGGTGAAGATGCTCTACGTAGTAGAGCCTCTCGGGTATCATTTCATGCGACGGGTGAGGGCCTCCGGCCTTTAGCCCGTTTTGTTTTGGTCCCGTCCGGATCGAGGTTGCCGCGCCGAGGCGCCGGCGGCACTCTCCTGGGGGCCGGTCGCGCCCGGCCGTAGGAACCGCCGGCCGAAGGAGCTCTACGGCGGACGAGGTTGAGGGGTACAGGCGCTTTGTGCTGACGCTGGCGGAGAAGGTCGCGGAGGCGCATCGGGAAGGCGAGACAAGCGTTAGTGACGCCGAGAAGGCCGCGATCGAGGAGATCAAGGCGAGTTTAGGCTCTTAGAGCTCAGGCTCGGCCGGATCGTTTAGCGGCACGAGGCGAAGAAGCTGTTCTCCGATTCGGGCAGCAGCTGCAGGATGCTGCCCGGCAGCTGCCTGTAGCTCTTCGCTCCGTGCCTTCTCAGGCAGCGGTAGGTCGAGCGGTCGAAAATCAATTGCCGGCGTCCGCGCGAGTCCACCCGCCAGCTCATAACGGATCCGCCGGCGATCTTCGCGGAGACGAAGCGGCACAACCCGCTCTGGCAACTTCCCATCAGTGGCGATGCAGCGCGCACGCTCCTTGAGCATTGGCGCAAGATCGACCCGAAGACCGCGGGGCTCATTCATGATTTCGCCGATCCCGCGTCGGGGACTCGTTTCCTTGGCGATCTGTATCAGGATCTCTCGGAGACGGCGCGTAAGCAGTACGCGCTCCTACAAACGCCCGATTTCATCGAGGAGTTCATCCTCGAGCGCACGCTCGAGCCGGCGATAGACGAGTTCGGGCTCGCGACCGTCACTCTCATCGATCCGGCCTGTGGCTCTGGCCACTTCCTCCTAGGTGCGTTCCAGCGGCTTCTCGGCCATTGGCGCGAGCAGGAACCGGGCGAAGACATACGCGTTCACGTCGAGCGCGTGCTCGCGGCCGTGGCTGGAGTTGACCTCAACCCGTTCGCAGCCGCGATTGCACGCTTCC
>DATCCQ010000152.1:0-6917 GCA_036511185.1 Gaiellaceae bacterium | reverse complement strand
GCCGGGCCGAGCGACCTGGCCAATGCGCGACTCATCGTCGGCGACCTGATCGTTCTTATTGTCGGCTTCGCCGTTATACCGGCTGTTTTAATCGTGATCTGGCAGTCGCTGCGCGAGTTTCGCGGCGACGACGTCCCAAGCCCGAACAACTCTCGCGAGAAGAATGTGATCAAGCTGGTCTTGATCATGGCGCTGGTGGCCGGAGCGCTGGCCGCGATCGCCTTAAGTAGGCCCCAGAACAATTCGCCCGTCCCCCGCAAACCGACCGCCAAGCACGCTCGAGCCACGTCCGCCCAACCGCGCTCGCGCTCCACCAAGACAGCCGAGAAGTTGGCCCCCTGGGTCGCCGGCGGAGTCGGCGCATGCTTCGTCCTCCTGATCGCTACGGGCCTAGTCCAACGGCGACGGCGCGGCGCGGGGACTCCGGAGCTTCTCGAGGACGAGCTCGAGTCGCCACGCCGCGAGCTGCATGAACTGGTCGGGATTTCGATCGCCGAGATCGAGCGCGAGTCCGATCCGCGTCGAGCGGTGATCCGCGCCTACGCGGGCATGGAGAAGACGCTGGCCAAGCACCGCCTGGGTCGCCGCCCGTTTGAGGCCCCGGGCGAATATCTGGCCCGCGTCTTCGGCGCCCTGCAGGTGAGCCGGCGCCCGAGTGAGCGGCTGACCGAGCTTTTCGAGCAGGCCCGCTTCAGCACACATGCGATCGGGCCCGAGATGAAGCGCGAGTCGATTGCGGCGCTCGGCGAGCTGAGGAGCGAGCTGGAGGCGAAGCCGAGATGAAAGTCATCGGCCTAGTAGCAGGGTCGATCGTCGTGGCTATCGCTCCCGCGCTCGCTCTCGCCAGCCAGGGGCACGGCCTTGCTCTGCTCGTGTACACGCTGGTCGTGGCCGGGCTCGGGCTCCTTCTGCTGGTCGATCTCTTAAGCAGAGCGCTACCGCGAAGGGCGTTTGCCTGGCCGCCGCGGATGCGAGCGCATAAGGAGACGCAATCGATAACGCAGTTCGAGAAGATCGAGCGTGCGCTAATAGCAGCCTCCTGGAACGAGTCGCACCTGCACGAATCGCTGCGACCGCTCGTGCGCGAGATTGTCACCTCGCGCCTGCGGCGCCATCACCGCATTGATCTCGACGACGAGCCCGATCGGGCCCACGCAGTCGTCGGAGACGGTTACGCTTGGGCCCTCGCCCGTCCCGAGCGCAAGCCACCGCTCGGCCCAGGCGGCAGCGGTTGGTCCCGAAGCGAGCTGGATATTCTTCTCGACGAGCTGGAGGCGCTGTGACGGCGAAACTGGGTTTGAAAGAGGTCGGGGCGCTCAGCGAGCAGATGCTCGAACAGGTCGAGCGGGCAGTCGTCGGCAAGCGCGAGGCGCTGGAGCTCGTCTTGCTGGGGCTGCTGGCCGACGGCCACGTGTTGATCGAGGATTATCCCGGGCTGGCCAAGACGCTGATCGCGCGCTCCTTCGCCCAGGTCAGCTCGATGAGCTTCGCGCGCATTCAGTTCACACCCGATCTGATGCCCTCCGATGTGACCGGTGGCACGATCTACAACCAGCGTGACGGCGCCTTCCAGTTCCAGCCCGGCCCGGCCTTCACCAACCTGCTGCTCGGCGATGAGATCAACCGCGCGCCGCCGAAGACGCAGGCGGCGCTGCTAGAGGCAATGCAGGAGCGCCAGGTGACGATCGACGGCCAGACGCACCGGCTGGAACCGCCCTTCCTGGTGCTCGCGACCCAGAACCCGATCGAATACGAGGGCACCTACCCGCTGCCTGAGGCTCAGCTCGACCGCTTCCTACTTCGGATCTCGGTCGGCTACCCCGAGCGCGAGGACGAGGCCACGATGCTCGAGCGCCGCGGCGAGCGCAAGCAGGAACAGCTGACGCTCGAGCCGGTAATCGACGCGCCGACGCTCCTGGCCATGCAGCGAGCGATCGAGGACGTGCACGTCTCGGAGAGCATCCGGCTCTATATCGTCGACCTCGTGCGGGCGACGCGCGACAGCTCACGCGCCCAGGTCGGCGCCAGTCCGCGCGGCTCGCTCGCTCTATACACGCTCGCGCGCGCGCGCGCAGCGCTCGAAGGCCGCGACTTCGTCACTCCCGACGACGTCAAGCGGATCGCTGTACCGGCGCTCTCGCACCGCCTGACCCTGCCTCCGGAACTATGGGTGCAGCGCGTGCGCCCTGAAGAGGTCATCGACGAGGTGCTGCGGACGGTTCCCACGCCGGCTCCTGACGAGGTCGCCGGTGGCGGCCGGTCGCCGAGCTCTTGAGCCGCTCGCCGAAGCTGGCGCTCTACGCGACCTTCGCGGCCGTTTCCTTCATCGCAGCGCTCGCGCTCGGGCGTCCGGAGCTCGCCGGCCTGGGAGCCCCTTTCGCGCTCGTCCTGGCCGTCGGCCTCTCGCTTCCGCCGCCGCCGACGATCGAGGCTTCGGTGCGCCTCGGCCGCACGCGCGTGCTGGAAGGCGACGAGATCGAGGTCGAGCTTTCACTCTCGGCCGCCGAGGCCTGCGAGGCGCAGGTGGCACTCGTGCTGCCAAAAGGGATAGCGCCGGCGGACGCGCCGCTCTCTTTCGTGCTCGCGCTTGCGCCCGGTCGCCCGCGCTCGGTCACGACCAGGCTTGCCTGCGAACGCTGGGGCGCCTATTGGTTGGGCGAGCTACTCGTGCGCAGCGGTGACCGCGCCCGCCTGCGCCTGGCCGACCAGCGCATCGACAGTTCCGCTGTGCTCCGCGTCTACCCCAGCCGCGAACGGCTGCAATCGCTCGTCGCGCCGTTCGAGACCCAGCCCTTCGCCGGTAACCGTGTCTCGCGCGCCAAGGCCGAGGGGATCGAGTTCGCCGACATCCGCCCCTACGTTCGCGGCGACCGCGTTCGCCGCCTCAACTGGCGGGCCAGCTCGCGCGGTCAAACGCTGTATGTCAACCAACAGCACCCCGAGCGAAACGCCGACGTGATCCTCTTCCTGGACAGCTTCGCCGAGGCCCAGCGCGGAAACGAAGGGACGCTCGACCAGGCCGTCCGCGCCGCCGCCACCCTCGCCGATCACTATCTCGCCGTTCAAGATCGTGTCGGCGTCGTCGGCTTCGGCGGCATCGTCAGGTGGCTGACACCGGCATCGGGCACGCTCCAGTCCTACCGCATCGCCGAAGCGCTGCTCGAGACCGAGGTCAACTTCTCCTACGTCTGGAAACGGATCGACGTGCTGCCGGCGCGCACGCTGACACCGCAGGCACTGGTGATCGCGCTCAGCCCGTTACTCGATAAACGGGGCATGTACGCGCTGGTCGACCTGCGCCGGCGCGGCTTCGATTTAGCCGTCGTCGACGTGTCTCCTATCCCCTTCGCCGACTCCCTGGAAGGTGGTGTTCCCGACCCGCAGGCGCTCCGCCTCTGGCGCCTCTGGCGCGAGACGCTCCACCTGCGCTACCAGGAGCTCGGAGTCGCCGTCACGGAATGGACGGGCGGCGAATCCCTGGCCAAGGTCGTGGAGGAGGTGGCAGCATTCCGGCGCTTCGCACGCTGAGCTCGGCCTACCTGCGCTTGACCATCGCTGCTGCCACGATCGCCCTCGCAACAGCGCTGGCCGTCTTTCCGATGCTCAACGCCGGCAAGCTCCGGCTGCCGATTTACACCCTGGGCGCAGCGGCACTTCTGTCGCTTTCTCTTCCCCTCCTCTGGCGCGCTCGCGACACCTGGCTGCCGCTCTTTCTGCTCGGCGCCGAGTTCGTAAGCGCTGATTCTTCAGGACACCTGGGCGCCGCCTCGATCGTGGCTTACGCGGCCGGATTGATCGGGCTCTGCGAGCTTCTCTTCTGGTTCGCAGAACTTCCACCAGAGGCGTCTGTCGACGCGACCGCAATCGGAAGACGACTGCTCTTGCTGGCTTTATCAGGATTTGCCGCGGCGTCCCTCGCGCTGGTGGCGCTTTTCGCCAGCTCCGTTCGGCTCGGCTCGGCTCTCGCGGCGCTGCTCCTGGGAGCGCTTGCAGCCGCGACCCTGCTCACGATCCCGCTGCTACTCGTTCGCCGGCGACAGCGCAGCTAGTAACAGCGAGGTTGGGTGCCTCAACGCCCCTCGCCTGCCGGAGCCGGCTCGGCTGCAGCGGCCTCCAGCTGCGCCCCCGCCTCGTCGGCGGTGCTCGCTCCGGCCGGTTTCTGGCGCTCACGAAGCGGTATCTCTCGCAGGAGCAGAGTAATCACGAAGCCGGCGGCGGCGAACGGAATCGCCCAGAGAAAGACGGAATGGATCGAGTTCGAGAAAGAGTCGATTAGCCCCTGATGCACCTGTGGCGTAAGCCGGTTCAGCTGGGCGGGCGTCATGTGCATCAGATTCGCTCCCGAGACGTGAGCGGCGGCGCCTTTCGGTATCAAGCGGGGCATCCAGTAGGCGAGCCGATTGGCGAAGATCGCGCCGAAGATCGCCAGCCCGAAGACGCTTCCCATCGAGCGGAAGAAGGTGGAGGAAGAGGTCGCCACGCCAAGATCGCGGTACTCGGCGGCGTTCTGCACCGCCAGGACTAGCACCTGCATGACCATTCCCATGCCGAAACCGAGCACGACCATGTAGGCCGACAAGCGCAGCGAACTGGTCGCGGGGTTGAGACGCGAGAGCAGAATGATGCCCACCGTCATCACCGCCATGCCCACGACCGGGAAGATCTTGTAGCGCCCGATCCTGCTGATCGTGCGACCCGAGACGATCGAGGTGACGAGCATACTGGCCATCATCGGCAGCAGGCGCAGGCCCGAGCTCGTCGGCGAGACACCGTGCACTATCTGCAGGAAGAGCGGTAGGTAGACGATCGAGCCGAACATCGCCAGGCCGACGATGAAGCCGGCTCCGCTCGCCGCGTCGAAGATCACATTGCGGAACAGGTGCAGCGGGATGATCGGCTCAGCGGCGCGACTTTCTTGCAGCACGAAGAGCGCGAGCGTGACGGCTCCGCCCGCGAACAGGCCGATGCTGATGGCGGATCCCCACGCCCATTGCGTTCCGCCCAGGGTGAGCGCGAGCGTCCAGGCGCAGGCGCCGGCCGACAAAAGCGCGGTGCCGAGAATGTCGATCCGGTGCGCGACGCGACGCCGGGGAAGGTGCAGCACGGCGCCGACCACGAAGAAGGCCAGCGCTCCAACCGGGAGGTTGACGTAGAAGACCCAGCGCCAGGAGAGATTGTCTACGAAGAAGCCGCCGAGCAGCGGCCCGGCGATGCTCGAGACCGCAAAGACGCCACCGATGTAGCCCTGGTAGCGGCCGCGCTCGCGCGGGGGAACGATGTCGCCGATGATCGCCATCGCTCCTACCATCAAGCCGCCGGCGCCGAGCCCCTGCAGAGCGCGAAAGACGATCAGCTCGAGCATGTTCTGCGACAAGCCGCAGAGAGCCGAGCCGAACAGGAAGATGACGATCGCCAGCTGAAACAGGCGCTTGCGCCCATAGAGATCGCCCAGCTTGCCGTACAGCGGCATCGAGACCGTCGAGGTGAGGATGTAGGCGATGACCACCCAGGTGTAGTGGTTGAGCCCGCCCAGGTCGCCGACGATCGTCGGCAGCGCCGTCGAGACGATCGTCTGATCGAGCGAGGCCAGGAGCATGCCCAGCATCAGCCCGCTGTAGACGAACATTATCTCGCGATGGGTGAAATGGAGTTGCTCGTTCATCCGCTCACTACCTTCGCGGAGCGCAGTCGCGCCGACTCGGCCGCCTTCGCGGTCAGGCGAATGAATTCGGCTCGCTCTTCGGGATCGAGCGCAGCCAGCACCTCAGCCATAAAGACGCGCTGGTGCTCGCGCGCGCAGGTGACTACCTTGCGTCCCGCTTTTGTGATCACAACGCTGATGGAGCGCCGGTCGCTGGTAGAGCGCCGGCGCTCGGCCAGGCCGGCGGTTTCCAGCTTGTCAACGAGGCGCGTCACGGTGCTCTCGTCGAGGCTGAGCATGGCGGCCAGTTCGCTGATCTTCGGCTCTCCGGCCTCCGCCAGCAGCACGAGCGCATGCACCTGACCGCGCGGGAGCTTGTTCGTCAACTCCGGGTAGAGCGAGGAGGCAAGCTTCCTACTCATGATCCGGTGGCCAAGCACGAGCCAGTAGCTCACCAGCTCGTCGGCCTGCCTGTCAATCGCGCTTGAGTCGGTATTTCTAGCTCCCATATAGCTGCATTATACAAATACTGTGTTTCACAGGCACCTGGTAGCGCGAGCCGCCACTTATAGGTCAAGCGCGGAGCATTACGAGAGCTTGCTCGACAGGCTCGCTCGCTAACCTTGATCAATTCCCGGCCGTGAACCGAGCCGAACGGGGAGCGGGCGCCGTCCCGGGCAGAGCCAGCGAAAGGTTCGAGTGGATCCGACAACAGGAAGAGATGGCGAGCGGGCTCTCGCGGCGCGTCCTGATGTCGATGCGCGGCGAGCGGCAAAGCGACCGGCAATTAGCGAACGCATCCGGCGCGATTGGGTGCTCGACATCGCCGCGCTCGCATTGCTTTCAGTACTCGCACGTCTGCCCTGGGTATTGCTCGTGCACGGACGGGCCACCAGCGACTCCTACTTCTACTACCTCAGCGCCCGCGCGATCTCCGAGGGCCACGGCTACGCGATCATGGGCCATCCGACAGCCTTCTTTCCGATTGGCTGGCCGGCCTTCCTCGCCGGCCTGTTCCTGATCACCGGTCCCTCTATCGCGGCGATCAAGGCCGCCAATCTCGTGCTTTGGGCGATCAGCAGCGGACTTGCCTATGCGCTTGGGCGGCGGCTGGGCGGCCGCAGCGTCGGCGTGCTGTCGGGTGTCCTGATCGCCGTCGCCCCGACGCTGACTCCTTACGTGATGCGCGCCTCTTCCGAAGGGCTCTTCATCCCGCTGCTTCTCGCTGCCTGCCTGCTGCTCATCAGGGAGGACGGGAAGACGCCGGTGCTATCTA
>DATCCQ010000151.1:0-9893 GCA_036511185.1 Gaiellaceae bacterium | reverse complement strand
TGGCTCCTACGATGCCCGAGCCCGCCGGGAAGGTTGGTGACTCTTTCGAAACCCGTGTCCGGGAGCTGGAGGAGCGCTCACTTTCACCGCTCGCCGTGCGCTCGTACGAGACGAAGGGACGCGCCCAACCGGAAGATTCGTGCCTTCTCAGGACACCCTTCCAGCGCGACCGCGACCGCATCTTTCACTCCAAGGCCTTCCGCCGCCTGGCCCACAAGACGCAGGTCTTCATCGATCCCGAGGGCGACCACTTCCGCACCAGGCTCACGCACACGCTCGAGACGACCGGGATCTCCCGCGGCGCGGCGCGGGCGCTGCGCCTGAACGAGGATCTGACCGAGGCGATCGGGCTGGGTCACGATCTCGGTCACACGCCCTTCGGCCACGCGGGCGAGAACGCACTCAGCGCGATCCTCGACGAGAAGGTCGGCCGCTCCTTCCACCACAACGAGCACTCGCTCAGGGTTGTGGATGTGCTCGAGCGCGACGGGCGCGGGCTGAATCTGACCGCCGAGGTGCGCGACGGCATTCTCAACCACACCGGTGAGAACGAGCCCGCGACGCTGGAGGGAAGGATCGTACGCCTGGTCGACCGGGTCGCCTACATCAACCACGACATCGACGATGCGATCCGCGCGGGGGCGGTGAAGAAGAGCGATCTTCCGCGTAAGGCGATCGCCATCCTCGGTGACTCGGGCTCGCGGCGGATCGACACGCTCGTGCACGACATCGTCGAGAGCTCGACTGGTAGCGACGACATCCGTCAGAGCGAGCAGGTCGCCGAGGCGATGCTGTCGCTGCGCGAGTTCATGTTCGAACGCGTCTATCTGTCGGAGCACACCCGCGCTCAAAATGAGCGCGCCGTGCTGGTTGTGCGCTCTCTCTTCGTGTACCTACTCGAGCATCCCGAGGCGATTACCGAGAAGGAGGGGAGAGAAGGCGACGCGGTCGAGAACGCCACCGACTACCTTGCCGGGATGACCGATCGCTTCGCGCTAACCCTCTTCGACCGCATCTCCTGATGGCCAGGATCGCGGATACAACCGTCAACGAGGTCAAGGCTGCGGCCGACATGGTCGAGTTGGTCTCGGCCCGCACCGCTCTACGCAAGGTCGGTGGCCGCTACACGGGGCGCTGCCCCTTCCACGAAGAGCGCACGCCCAGCTTCTCGGTCAACGCCGTTGACAAGCTCTACTACTGCTTCGGTTGTGGTGCCCGCGGCGACGTGATCACCTTCGTGCGCGAGACCGAGCAGCTCGATTTCAACGAGGCGGTGGAGTGGCTGGCCGACCGCTTCAACGTCAAGATCGAGCACGAGGAGTCCTCGCCCGCGGCCGAGCGGGAGCGTGAAAGGCGCAGCCGCCTGCTCGAGCTGCTCGAGCTGGCGACCACTTACTACGAGCGCTACCTCTGGGAGACGAAGGCCGGCGCCTCGGTGCGCGAGTACCTGGCCTCGCGCAAGCTCGGCGTCGAGGTCTGCAAGGAGTTCCGTCTCGGTCTTTCGCCGGGCGGTTCGGGGCTCGTCCCCAAGGCCAGACAGAAGGGCTTTACGACCGAGGAGATAGCCGCCGCCGGCCTTGCCAACCGGCGCGGCAAGGACTACTTCACCTTTCGCCTGATGTTCCCGCTGGCTGACGCGCGCGGGCGAGTGCTTGGCTACAGCGCGCGCAAACTGCGCGACGACGACCCGCTCAGGGGCAAGTACGTCAACTCGCCCGAGGGCGCCCTCTTCCACAAGTCGAACATCCTCTACGGCCTGCACCTGGCCCGGCGCGCGATCGCCAAGCAGGAGCGGGCGGTCGTTGTGGAGGGAAACACCGACGTGATCGCCGTGCGTCAGAGCGGGCTTGAGCCGGTCGTCGCCTCGATGGGTACCGCCCTCACCGAGCGCCAGCTCAAGGAGCTCGGGCGGCTCTGCCGCCGCCTTTACCTCTGCTTCGACGCCGACGCGGCGGGGCAGGAAGCGACGCTGCGCGGAATGGAGCTGGCTACCGCCCAGGGCTTCGACGTGCGCGTGGTCACCCTCCCGCCGGGGCTCGATCCTGCCGACGCCGCCGATGGGTTCGAGCAACGGTTGGATGAAGCAGAGAGCTATCTCGCCTATCGCGTTCGGATCGAGATCGAGCGGGCGCCCGATCGCCAGGAAGCGTTCGTGCGCGTGCGCGAGCTGCTCGCCCGCTTCGAGGATTCGCCCGAGCGACAGCGGGCACTTCGTTTCCTCTCCGACAAGCTCGACCTGCCGAAAGAGGTGCAATCGGGCCTGGCGCCGCGAGTGGCTGGAAGAGGAAGCGGCAAGACAGCCGGTAGCGGCATCTCTCCCCACCTGCTCGAAGCCGGCGCCCGCCGCGAGCGAGACGCTCTGGCGGGTGTAGTGGCACACCCCGATCTCAAGGGACTGTTACGCGAGCTGACGCCCGAGCACTTCGACGACGAGCTGCATCGACGCGTGCGCGAGTACCTGATCGAAACGCCTCAAACGGCCGACGATGACGTGGTCGGGCTAGTAGCCGAGCTCGACGCGCGCGCGAGCGCAGCGGCGATCGACAAACAGACGGCCGAGCAACTACTACTACGTCTGCGCGAGCGCGGGCTTCAGCGCGAGCTTGCCAGCGCGGACGGCGCTCATCTGCCCGAGCTTCAGCGCCAGCTTGCGCGAGTCAGAGCCGCGATTCACGATTTCGCCTAGTGATCGCGAGGCGCACTAGCTCCTCTGGCTAGAATCCCGGAGGTTGACTACCTTCCCCGGTAGCTCAATTGGTAGAGCATTCGGCTGTTAACCGAAGGGTTGTAGGTTCGAGTCCTACCCGGGGAGTAGTAAGGCGGGAAATCTGGCGATTTCCCGCCTGTTTCTATTAAGAAAGCCAAGTCGCGTCTTTGGCGCGTGCTCGGCTTCTGCTCCTAGTGGGCGTGGCGGGCTACCGCTGGCGTAAGCGGTGTCCTTGCGAAAAGAGAGAAGCGGGACCGGTTTTAGGTCAGTGAGGCGAGCAGGTGCAGACCGGCTGGCCGCTGTAGCGCTGCTCGAACGGCCGGCCGCAGCGCGCGCATGAAGGCGGGACTACTCTCGCCCGGACCAGGATCGCCTGCATACAGACGGCCCAGAAGACGAGGTACGGAAGGAATGGCAACCAGTTGGTCATGTTCTACCCATCGGATGCTTCTGCCTCCAGATTAGTCTCCCAACGTGAAAAGGGCGTAAGAAACTCGCCGCATATCGAGTTGTTTTTGGAGTACGCGCCGGCGGTACAATCAAAGTTGTGACCTGGCTTGTAATCGGGCTCTTCGGCGCAGCCCTGGTTGTTTTCGTGGCTGCAGAGTGGCCGCGCTTATTCGAACGCCTCTCAGGAGTTCCGCTGGTCGCTCGATACTCGGCCAGAAAGCGGCGCCGCAGGCGCGAACGAGCGCACTTGGTGCTCGTCGAAGATGACGAATCGGATGAGCTCGACGGGGAACGAGAGGCCTTTGCCGAGAGCGTGGCCAGGGATCTCGAGCGCTTGCCGACGATCGACGATCGCGACTGAGCTCTGCCTGGCCCAAGAACTCGAATCAATAAGAAGCACTCCGCCGCGTGGCCGCGCTCAGCGGCGCGCGTGCTCCCAACTCGGTCGCACCCGTATCTCCGCCGATACGGGCGCTCCCTGCGTCCTCGCATCGCATCCACTGATCGCGCCCAGTCGGCGGGTGTTCATTTTGCTCCGAGCTCGAAGCCCTATTTCGCGATCGAGATCGAGACGTTCAGCTCGGCGGTGTTGGGGAGGTAGCGGCTGGCGTTCTCGTTGTTCTTGGACTCCTGATAATCGGAAGCGCGTACGACCAGTGCGTGTGTTCCGCTTGCGAGCGATTTGGCATTGATCACCGCCCTACCCGTGCTGGGGTCGTACGTGACGAGAAGGCGGCGCTTTCCACAGCTCGCCGAGATTGAGCTGGGGTCGACACCCGAGCCCCTATCGCTGATCTGAACTGTCAGTAGGCCGGCCCGGCGCGAGAGCACGCGGATACGCGGCGGCTTGACATCATCGAGCCAGAAACGAAAGCGGTACCGTCCGGAAACGGCGGCCGAGGCCGTATCGAAGACGGCGTAGTAGACGCCAGCGGCCGGACGCAACACGCCTGCAACCGGTTCGGGCGTGTCGAAGCTGTCGAGATACGGATTGGCGTTGATAGGCAAGGCCGTTATCCCGGCGAGCTTGCTCTCGTTGCTGCCGCGAACGATCCGAGGCGATACCGAGACGCCTGGGTCATGCGCGATAACGACGACACCGAAGTTCTGGCGCGCGCGCGGCAGCGAGAGACGGAAGACCTGCTCCGGCCCTTTGAGGAGCCGCCGTACGCCGGGAGCGCGCTCCGGATACAGGTAGCTGCTGACGAGCGCCGTTTCGCCTTTTGTGTCACCTAGATAGACACCGCTGCGGCTGAGCTTCGTCTTCTTCTTCTTCTCACCGAGGTGCGAGGCGAAGAGATGTGACCAGAAGGGAATCCGTCGCTTCTGGCCGGCACAGGTGAGCTCTATCCAGCCATCGAGATCGCCCTGCGCGGCCTTGCTCCCCGCGCGCACGGTGATCGCCAAGCTACCGGGAACGGTCACCGAAGCCGGCGCCAGCAGCGAGCTGCCTGAGACTGAATCGGAGCGCTGAATTCGAACCGAGCACGATCCGACTGCCGCGCCGGCGTCGGAGATCTCGACGGCACGTGTCACGCTGCGCCCGCGCTTGACGAAACCAAAACTGAACGACGAGGGAGAGGCGAAGACAAGTGGATCGCTCGACGCCGCGATGGCGATTCGACCGCTTCCCTGGAGCAGCGGCGTAAGCTCGCGTCCACTTGTCTTCCTCACCGGCGTGGCGGTGAGAACGAGCGCCGACTTTATTTGCGAAACCGTCCAGCTGGGGTGGAGCTGGCGGAGGAGCGCCGCGGCACCGGCCACGTGCGGCGTGGCCGCGCTGGTGCCGCTGGCGCTTTCCCAGGTGCCCTCGCTTTTAGCAGTCGACGAGTAAACGCCCAAGCCCGGCGCTGTTACGTTCGGCTTGAGCAGAAGGCCATACGGCGTCGGGCCGGCCGAGGAGAAAGACGCCAGCCCGACTTTCTCAGAAGCTGTACTCGCGCTAGAGGAAGCACCGACCGTGATGGCGCTCGCCGCGCTACCCGGTGATCCGACCGAGCCCTTGCCGTTCTCGCCGTATTCGTTTCCCGCCGCCGCTACGACGACAACGCCCGCGGAGCTCGCGGCGTCGACCGCCCTAGCGACGACGTCGTTGCGGGGAGAGATCTCAGGCTCGCCGATGGAGAGGTTGATCACGTTCATTCCGTCGGCGACGGCGGCCTCGATGGCGGCAACGATCTCAGGCGAGTTGCCGTTCAGCCCAAACGCCTCGGTCGGGATGGTCAGGGCCTTGTAGTTGCCGAGATAGGCACGCGGCGCGACGCCCGACAGGCTTCGTATCACGTCATCGATCTTGGCGACCGTATTGACGTTCCCAGCTGCAATGCCCGCGACATAGGTGCCATGGGAGGTGTTCTCGGGATCGACAGGAAGCGAGGCGTTGGCGTAATCGAGCCCGGACGCGGCGAAGGCGCGGGCGACGATGACCTTTGCCGTCGTATAGGCGCTATTTCCCTTCGGATATCCGCTCGGGTAGGTGTACCCACTCGGGTCGAAGTAAGGATGAGTTTGGTCGACGCCGTCATCGACGATGCCGATCTTGATTCCCTGGCCCGCGTTCGACAGGTCGGAGCGCCAGAGATCCGGGGCGCCTATCGCCGAGAGGTTGTCGGTCACGCTGGTCGCCAAGGCCTGGTAGCGATAGGAGGGGTAGACGCGCGCGACGCCGGGCAACTCGCCGAGCAGTGAGACCTCGTCGCTGGGAAGCGTGACCGCAAGGCCGTTGGCGACGATGCGGTAGTGGCGGCGCACGCTCGCGCCCGCGATGCTCGTCTCGATTCGGCGCGAGAGAGACCTCTGGCTCAAAGCAAGATCAGCGAGGTAGCGACGACTGAAGCCGGCGCGAAGATCCAAACGCTTGGTCCCTGCGGAGGCGGCGAGCCGGTCGCTGCGATAAGCGCTCGCCAGCGAAGGAGCTGACAAGGTCACTACAACCTCCGTTTGGGACACGGGGGTTCGAATCGTCGCCGAACTACCCGCAGTGGAGAGTGCGAGCAAACAGAGCAAAGCTACAAGCGAGGGCTTCAAGCTTTCAAATCCTACGTACGCAGCTGGATATTGGAGCCGTAAACGGATCGCGTCGCTTTGCGGCCCCACCTAAATCCGAGGAATTGACCACCGGCGCTATCGTCGAAAGCATCCAATTATCGGTGCGGCGGCTAGAATATCTGCCCGCGCGGATGTGGCGGAATTGGTAGACGCGCACGGTTCAGGTCCGTGTGGGCGAAAGCTCGTGGAGGTTCAAGTCCTCTCATCCGCACTACCAGCGCGCCGGAGCCGCTGGATCGTTTCCCAGCAACCGGCGGCGTGCCGAAAACTGTTCTGACTGAACGCTCCTCGTTATCTAAGACTCTGCAAAGCGGTCAGTAGCTCCTTGTGGCGGCGCTCTTCGTCGCTCAGCTCTTCCTCAGCGCCCGACTTCTTGAGGCGCCTCTGAATTGCTCCGACCGGCTTGATAATGAAGAAGAAGACAGCCGCTGCGATGGAGATAAACGTGATCAGAGCGGTGATGAACGAACCGTAATGGAAGATCGATTTATGAATTGTGAAGGTGAGGTCGCTGAAGTCTGGCTTCCCGACGACCGCGGCGACAATCGGCATGACCAGGTCGGCGACCAGGGCGTTCACGAGCGCGACAATCGCGAGGCCTATAACCAGGGCTACGGCGAGCTCGATGAGATTACCTTTGAGTAGGAAGTCCTT
Source organism: Gaiellaceae bacterium (assembly GCA_036511185.1). Classification (GTDB taxonomy): domain Bacteria; phylum Actinomycetota; class Thermoleophilia; order Gaiellales; family Gaiellaceae; genus Fen-549. Next base: position 3,034 of record DATCCQ010000151.1, on the reverse strand, counting down.
GAACTCCTTGAGCATGGTTTCCCCTCCAGTAGAAAACGGCGACACTACTGCGCGGGATACTGACTGCTCACGGGTGATGCTTCAAGAAACTCACCTGACGGCGCTTCTCTATTCCGGCAACTCGGCCAGCACCCAGTCAGCGTGCTTGGCCGGATCGACCTTGGGCCAGACCTTGGCCACCTTGCCCTCGGCGTCGATCAAGAAGGTCGCCCGGACGATGCCTAGGAAGCTCTTGCCGGCGAACCGCTTGGGCTTCCAGACGCCGTAGCTCTCAGCGACCGCGTGCTCTGTGTCGGCGAGGAGCGTGAACGGCAGTTGGTGCTTGGCCTTGAAGCGCTCGTGCGAAGAGACGCTGTCGGCGCTGACGCCCAGAACAACCGCGCCGCGGCGCTTGAAATCGCTCCAGGCGTCGCGAATGCCGCAGGCTTCCTTGGTGCAACCGGGCGTGTTGTCCTTGGGATAGAAGTAAAGGACAACCGGCTTACCCCTGTAGTCGGATAGTCGCACGCTTTTACCACTGTCGGTTTGGAGCTCGAAGTCGGGTGCCATCTCACCTTCGGAAATCATCTCGCGCAGCCTCCTTGTGCCAGGTAGCGTGTTCGTTATGAGGCTCCTACCCACACTGGACGCGAAGAGAAACCGCGCTCAATCGCCAAGTCCCGGAACGGAGGAGGGGCAGCTGTGAGATCGAGCGGTAACGAGCACCGTACTCTTCGCGCCTTCGCGATCATCCTGGCGATCGCCTGCGTAGTCGTGGTCTTCCGGCTTTATACGACTCTCGCGGTCGTCGGCATCGTGCTTCAGATTGCCTTCTTACTCGCCATTGCCTTCTTCCTCTTCCGACTCTGGCGCGAACGAAGGGGGGAGATCTCGCTCTGGCCGGCGCGCGCTCGATGGGCGTTCTACGGTGCCGTGCTGATCGCTCTGGCGAATTTCGGTCTTTACCTAGGGGCAAGTCTTTTCGCGGCTCACGGCCTGAAGATCAACGGTTTGACGGGCGTCGCCTGGTTGCTCGTCTTTCCGCTTTGCGGTCTCGCGATCTGGCGCACCTGGCGCGATCAGCACACGTACTACTAAACCCCGACTACGCTGCCAGAGAGCATGACCAAACGGCTCAGTGAGCAGTTGCGCTCCGTTCCGACCGCACCGGGCGTCTATCTCTTCCACGGCGCGGATGGAGGCATCCTCTACGTGGGCAAGGCCAAATCGCTGCGCTCGCGGGTGAGTAGTTACTTCCGCCGCGGCGGCGACGGGCGCGCGGGTATTCCGCAACTGGTTGAGCGGGTGGCGGAGATCGAGACGATCGTGACTCGCAACGAGGTCGAAGCGCTGCACCTCGAGCAGAACCTGGTCAAGCGCCATCGCCCGCCGTTCAACATCCGCCTGCGCGACGACAAGTCCTTTCCCTACGTCGCCGTGACGGTCGAGGACGAGTACCCGCGCGTCATGTTCACCCGGGAGCGGCACCGCCGCGGCGTCCTCTACTTCGGCCCCTACGTGAATGCCAAGAAGGTGCGCAGCACGCTCGACGTGCTGAACCGGGTCTTCCGCTTCCGTCCCTGCGAGGGACCGAAGCCGGGGCGACGCTCTGGCATTCCCTGCCTCGATTACCACATCGACCGCTGTTACGCGCCCTGCGTCGGGCTGATCTCGCCTGTCGACTACCGGGCCTTGACGGACGCCGTGATCGAGTTCCTCTCCGGTCATACCGAGCCGATCCAAGCGAGCCTCGAGCGCTCGATGCAGGAGGCGGCCGACGAGCAGCGCTTCGAGGAAGCGGCCAGGTATCGCAACAGGCTGGTGGCAGTGCAGCACCTGCTCGAGCGCCAGGCAGCCGACCTTCCCGGCGAGGGGAGCGTGGATGTGCTGGGCCTCGCGCTCGAGGGTGAGCGCGCCGCAGTTCAGGTCTTCCCGCTTCGCGGCGGGCGCATGGTCGACGCTTTCGCCTTTCACCTGGAGGGCGTTGCCGGGCAGGACGAGGCGGCGCTCGTGGAGGCTTTCTGCCTCGAGTACTACGGATCGACGCCGGTGATCCCACCGCTGATCGTGGTTCCGCCGCAGCCCGGCAACCTGCAGCCCCTGGCCGATTTCCTGAGCGAGCTGCGCGGCGCACGGGTCGAGTTGCGCGTGCCGGCGCGGGGCGAGAAGCGGCGCCTACAGGAGCTTGCGAGCGAGAACGCCAGGCTGGCCCTGGCATCCGAGGCCCGCGCCCGCGAGACGGGGCGCCTGCGGCGAATCGAGGCGCTCGAGGAGTTACGTGAGGTTCTAAACCTGGAGAGCCTGCCGATCAGGATCGAGTGCTTCGACGTCTCCAACCTGCAGGAAGCCTCACCGGTCGCCTCGATGGTCGTCTTCCGCGACGGGACGCCGCTCAAAGCTCACTACCGCAAGTTCTCGCTGCGCACACTGGCCGGCCAGAGCGACGTTGCCGGCATGAAGGAGGCGCTCGGCCGGCGCTTCGCACGCCTCGACTCAACCGGCGAAGGTTCCTTCGACGAGAGCTTCGCGGCGCTACCGAACCTAGTCGTCGTGGACGGCGGCAAGCCTCAGTTGGGCGCGGCACTCGAGGCGCTCGGCGACGCGTCCGAGACCGAGCGCATCGCCGTGGTCTCGCTGGCCAAGCGTGAGGAGGAGGTTTTCGTACCCGGTCGTTCGAAACCGGTGCGCCTGGATCGCCATTCGCCCGGCCTGCAGCTTCTTCAGCGCCTACGCGACGAAGCCCACCGTTTCGCCATCGGCTACCACCGCCAGCGCCGCTCGAGTGAGTCCTTCGCCTCGCTCTTCGACGAACTGCGTGGAGTGGGCCCGGCACGGCGTCGCGCAATCCTTACGCACTTCGGCTCACCCGAGCGCTTCCTCGCAGCGAGCGGCGAAGAGCTGGCCGCAGTTCCCGGACTGCCCGAAAAGACCGCGCGGCAGATCTACGCGCAGTTGCACAAAACAGGCGGCGCCTGAGCCGCGCCTATCTCCTCAAGGCGAGCGCGAGCGGCCGCTTTCCGGACGCGGGCGGGAGTCGTTTCGCTCCGCGTCGACG
>DATCCQ010000150.1:0-2673 GCA_036511185.1 Gaiellaceae bacterium | reverse complement strand
ACGTCGTACTTCCACTCGTAGGGCGGAATCAGCCATGAGAAGCCGAGCGGCTGGCCCGCTTCGGTGGTATCTATCCGTACCGCCTTTTTGTTGGGGACTTCGAGGTCGAGTGCAACCTCGCCCGTACGGATGAGATAGAAGGCGTCGGCCGGGTCGCCGGCCTTGGCGATCGTCTGACCCGCATCGAAGTGAACGTTCTGGGCGCAGCCGACGATGAACTCGAGCTGCTCCTGGGTGAGCCCGGCGAAGACCGGGCTTTCGGCGATGACGGCATCCAGTGTCTTCACGACTTTGCCTCCTGAGTTGCTCGGATTGCGGCAACTTCTTCTCGAATATCGATTCCGACCGGGCACCAGGTGATGCAGCGGCCGCAACCGACGCAGCCCTGCGTGTCGAACTGGTCATTCCAGGTCGCGAGCTTGTGGATCAGCCACTGGCGGTAACGCGACTGCACAGAGCGGCGCGTGCCGCCGCCGTGCATCTCCGAGTACTGAGCCGTAAAGCAGGAATCCCACTCGCGGATTCGTTCGCCGGCCTCGCCCGAGAGCTCGTTCGCGTCGACGACGTTGGTGCAGAAGCAGGTCGGGCAGGCGAGCGTGCAGTTGGTGCAGGCCAGGCACCTCGCCGCGACGTCGTCGTAGCGCGGATGCCCGAGGTTGGCCAGGAGCAGGTCGTGCACATCGGAGCGGTCGAGGGTGATGCCCATCTTCTCGCGGGCCGTGTCGGTTACCGTCTCGGCGGCAGCCGCGTCGGCGTCCGAGGCCTCCTCTTGCGGTAGCTCGGCCAGCAACTCGGCGCCCTCGTCGGTGCCCGCCTCGGCTAGGAAGCGGTGCGTGCCGCCCGTAATCTCGGTCAGGACGAGGTCGTAACCGTCCTCGGCCTTGGGGCCCGTGCCCATCGAGGCGCAGAAGCAGTTCGCCGCCGGTTCGCCGCAGTTGACGGCGATGATGAACGAGCCCTTACGACGAGCCAGGTAATCCTCGTCGGCGTAAGGGCCGCCGACGAGAACTCGGTCTTGAATCTTGATCGCGGCGACCTCGCAAGGACGGACGCCGAAGAAAGCCGTCCGCTTACTTTCGGCGGCGTCTTTCGACGCAGCGAGGCTTCCGTCCGTGCGCTTGATCTGAAGCAGGCGCACACTCGGGGCGAGCAACTCACGCTTCCATGACTGCGGTCCAACCGCGTAGCCGAAGCGGGCCTCGTCGTCGCGGCGCTCGAGCTTGTAGGAGCCCGGTCCTTGAACGTCTTTCCATCCAACTGGAAGCTCAGCAGCCGATGCGATCTCGCCATAGACGATCGTCTTGTCGCGGACGGTCGGCGCGATTACACGCCAGTCGCGACGGCGAAGTACGTCGACAATCGCTTCGAGAGCCTCGGGCGCGAGGACGGCCCGCATGGCTTGCTCCTTTCGTTCGCTCGTCAGCGTAAATCCCTTTCTTCAGGGCGGCATGCGCACTTTCGCGAGCCGCCTCAGCTCTCGCATCGGTACCGCCGCCCGATGCGCTTGCGGAAAGCCCGCATGCTCCGAACGAAGGCACTGATGCCCGCGCCTGCAGCGTACATCTACGCTGAAGCGGTGAGGACTTTATCTGACGAGAGTGGGGGCGTGGCGCAGCGAAGACGCCTGTTGGTTTGCGGCGTTGTGCAAGGCGTGGGTTTTCGGCCCTTCGTATACGGATTGGCGCGCGTTCATGAGCTTGGTGGTTTCGTTCGCAACGACGCCCGCGGCGTCGTGATTGAGGTGGAGGGCGCGAAGGAGAGACTCGACCTCTTCGCCGCCGCGCTGGCCGAACAGGCGCCGCCTCTCGCCCGTATAGCCGCCATCGAGACGAGCGAGATCGAGCCTAGCGGCGAGCGGGAATTCACAATCGCGCCTAGCGCCGAGGGTGGTGAGCGAACGGCGCTGGTGCCGGCCGACATCGCAACCTGCGACGACTGCCTGCGCGAGCTCTTCGACCCATCTGACCGCCGCTTCCGCTACCCGTTCATCAACTGCACCAATTGTGGCCCCCGCTTCACGATCGTGCGCGCGGTTCCCTACGACCGTGCCAACACGACCATGGCCTCGTTCGAGATGTGCGAACAGTGCCGACGCGAATACGAAGACCCAGCCAACCGCCGCTTCCACGCCGAGCCGACCTGCTGCCCGGAATGCGGGCCCAGACTCTCGCTCGGACTCGACGAGGCCGTCTCGCTGCTGCACCAGGGGAAGATCGTCGCCATCAAGGGGCTCGGCGGCTACCACCTGGCTTGTGACGCGGCGGACGAGCAGGCGGTCGCCAGGCTCAGGGAAAGAAAGCGCCGCGAGGAGAAACCGCTCGCCGTCATGACTTCCGAGCCCGAGCTTCTGGTCGGGCTGAGCCCCGCAGAGGAGGCGCTCTTGCGCTCAGCCGAGCGCCCGGTCGTGCTGGCCCGGCGCCGCGTCGATGCTCCGGTCGCCGCCTCGGTCGCGCCGGGCACCGAGTGGCTCGGCGTGATGCTTCCCTACACGCCTCTCCATCACCTGCTCTGCGCCGACTTCGCAGGAGCGCTGGTGATGACCAGCGGGAATCTCTCCGATGAGCCGATCGCCTTCGAGAACGCGGAGGCCGAGCGCCGTCTGGGCGAGATCGCCGACGCCTTTCTCTCGCACGATCGCCCGATCGAGCGCCGCTGCGAGGACTCGGTCGTGCG
>DATCCQ010000149.1:0-9133 GCA_036511185.1 Gaiellaceae bacterium | reverse complement strand
ATGTGGCTTACGCAACGTCCCAAGGGCGCCTGGTGGCCGGGGACGAACTCCTCGGGACGGCACCGAGCGCTGTCGGCGCCTCAGAGCCCGAACGCGCTCATGTGCTATCCGTCCGTCTTCATCCCGCGAGGCGGATCGATCTCGCGCATCATCGGGGGCGCCTGAAGTGAGCCGATAACGCTCGGCCGGCTCGAGAGAAACCTGCTCACCCTACCTACGCTCAACGATGACGACACCGACGACAAGCGCATACGCGACCACGCTCTCCCGCTTCGAGTTCGGGGACATGGTGGTGGAGTACTTGCTGGCAGCCGACTCGCAAACCGTGGGGCTTCGCGCATTCCCGGCCTCCATGTCGGAGCAGGTGGTGGCCCGCCGCGAGTTCCTCGAGACGCACGAGATCGAGCTCCTTCCGGAGTTCATGCGGCCGATCCGCGCCTGGCTGGTCGAGCCACTCGTGCAGGTGAAGCTCGCCGGCGACGCTGTCGACGGATTCAGCCAGGGCCTAACCATGCGCAACAGCCAGACGCTCGCGAACCTGCGCTACGCGGGACAGGAGACGAATCGGTCGGCAGACGCGGTTCGGATCGTCACCACCCTACGCTCCGACCGCGGCTACGCATGCGAGCATCACCTGCGCTTCCGGGAAGGCGACCTCGCATTCACGGTCGATACCGTGTTCCTCAACGAGGCCGAGCAACCGCTTTCGCTGGAGCTCCTCGCGAGCTTTGCGCTGTCGGGCCTGACGCCGTTCATGGCCGACGATGCGCCCGATCGACTCCACCTACACCGCTTCCGCAGCACGTGGAGCGCCGAGGCGCGGCACGTCTGCGAGTCGCTCGAGGCGCTGAACCTCGAGCGCTCGTGGTCGGGTCACGGCGTTCGCGCCGAGCGGTTCGGTCAGGTCGGCTCGATGCCGGTGCGCGGCTGGTTTCCCTTCCTCGCGCTCGAGGATCGGCCAGCAGGCGTGTTCTGGGGCGCGCAACTTGCGTGGGCGGGCTCGTGGCAGATGGAGGTGTATCGTCGCGACGACCAGCTGACGCTGTCCGGTGGCCTTGCCGACCACGAGCTCGGGCACTGGACGAAGGTCGTGGCGCCGGGCGAGTCGGTGACGAGCCCGCCGGCCGTTGTCACAACCGCCGTCGGCGATCTCGACAATCTCTGTCAACGCCTGACGGCGATGCAGCGTCCTGCTGCGGAGCGCGCCCCAGCTGTGGAAGCCTCGCTTCCAGTCGTGTTCAATGAGTTCTGCACGACCTGGGGGAACCCGAACCACGAGCAAATGGTCGCGCTTGCTCGTCGATTGCGAGGCTCCGGCGTTCGCTACCTCGTCATCGACGCCGGCTGGTACGAGTTCGAAGGCTCGAACTGGGAGTTCTCGCAGGGCGAGTGGATCGCGAGTGAGCGCCTATTCCCGCAGGGAATCGGCGAGACCGCAGCGGCGATCCGCCAGGAGGGGCTGATCCCGGGCCTCTGGTTCGAGTTCGAGGTCGTGGGCGAGGAGTCGCCGCAATTCGGGCTGACGGAGCACCTCCTTCGCCGAGACGGGTTGCCGGTCACCGCGGGACACCGGCGCTTCTGGGACTTCCGCGACCCGTGGGTGCGCGAGTACCTCCGGGAACGCGTCGTTGGCCTCGTGCGAGACGCAGGGTTCGGCTACATCAAGGTCGATTACAACGAGACTCTCGGGATCGGCGTCGACGGCTCGGAGTCGCTCGGGCAAGGCCTGCTCCAGCACATCCTCGCGGTGCAGGACTTCTTCCGCGAGCTGCGCGCGTCGCTCCCGGAGCTCGTGATCGAAGTCTGCGCGTCCGGCGGCCACCGGCTCGAGCCCTCGATGCTGGCGCTCGCGAGCATGGGCTCATTCTCGGACGCCCACGAGGCGCTCGAGATCCCGATCATCGCTGCGAACCTCCACCGCCTGATGCTGCCGCGGCAATCCCAGATCTGGGCCGTGCTCCACCCCGAGGACTCATTACAGCGCCTCGGATACTCCCTCGCCGCCGGGTTCCTCGGCCGGCTCTGCCTCTCTGGCGCGATCAACGAGCTCGGCGAGGAGCAATGGGCACTCGTGCGCGACGCGATCGACTTCTACGGACGCGTCGCGCCGATCATCAAGGACGGAAGGAGCCGCGTCCACGCTCAGATCGGCCCCTCCTGGCGACATCCGCATGGGGCCCAGGCGGTCGTTCGCGTCGCCGACGCCGGCGACCAGGCGCTCGCGGTCGTCCATGCATTCGCGACGCCACCGCCTAAGTTCATCGTGCCGCTTCCCGCAGGGGAGTGGCAGATCGCCGGAGCGTTTGCTCCGTCGGCTCCCGCGTTCGATCTGAGCGCGGGCGAGTTGCGCGTGGAGATGGAGCGCGACTTCGAGGGTTCGGTCCTGCTCCTCGCGCGTTAACAGACGGCGACGACCGGCTATCGCTGGTCTTCGCGGTGCTCTGTCTGGACCTGGGGCTAGCCAACGCTCAGCGGATCGGCACGTCGGTCGCCGCGAGGGGGGCGCTCGGGCTGACCGCTTCGATCGTGCTTTTCCGGCAGCCGCGTCTTCGTCTAGGCGCGAGCGCGGCGCTGCTCTTGCATCTCTGCCTCAAGCTCGGCTCCCTCAGACTGTCCTCGCTCGATCGTAGTCCTCTCCTATCGCACGTCGGCGTGAGCGCGAAGGCGCGTGTCGTCGTTGTCGCGTGTTTCGTAGTCCCGGAGATCCTCTGAGATTGGCCACGCCATCGCTGGCCCTACAGCGCGCAACCGCTCTTGAAAAGCCTTGCGCTCTCAGGTTCCGCGTATACGCCGCGCCGATGTCTCCGGAACGGCGCATGCTCGCCCGCAGCGCCCGCAGAGAGCGCTGACTTCACCGAAGCCCAGAGCAAAGGCCCGCCGGCGAGTTCGCAAGCCGCCGCGTGGATCTCGCTTGCCCGCATCGGTCACTCGGCCCGCTCGAGAACGAGCGACAAGGTCTCCAGTACCCGGCTCACCCTGGCTGGAACAGGCCGAGGTTCACGAGGATTGGCTAAGGCCTTGCGGAGCAATTCGCTGCGGAGAGTCCCGAGCTGAGAGAGCTCAACCGCGAGTCGGGGGTTCGAAAGTGCTCCGTTTAGTTCCATGAACCGACGAAGGTCCGCCTCGCTGCGCGAGGTATGACGACTTTCGTCGGTAGGGCCAGAAGGACAGCCGCAGTAAGCCGCGCCCGTCATGCCAGTCGCGGCGGCGAATGTTGTTGAGCACGAGCGCGCGGTAGAACCTCGAACCCCGTTCGCAACCGCGCCGCCGAGGTTTCGAAAGGCCACGCCAGGGTAGATGCCCTACCCGCTCGTACAGCGAGCGACCAATCGGGACAACGCGGAAGGCGGCAAAGAAAATGGCTCTCGGCTTCTATTTCAAACCAAGCTCGTTCACACCGGCGGCGTACGACGAGACGATCAAGAGGCTCGAAGCAGCCGGTGCCGGAGCCCCGGCCGGCAGGCTCTATCACGTCGCCCTCGAGGAAGAGGGGAAGATTCACGTCTTCGACGTCTGGGATTCCCAGGAGTCGTTCGAGGCCTTCGGGCCGACTCTGTTACCGATCATGGCGGCGGTCGGGTCCGATCCCGGCCAGCCCATGGTCTCCCCGGTGCGCAACACCATCGTCGGCGAAGCCCCTGGAACGTCGGCTCGGAGAGCGGCCTAGCAGCATAATCGGGGCTCGGGAAGCTCCTGCTACCGAAAGTGGGTAGCCGGGCGCGACCGGCCGCCACGGCGCCCCGAGAAACCGAGGCGGCGTGGCGGACGGTGTCCGGGCTCCGTAGCCGATTTTTCGGGCGAGGGGCTGAAGTAGCGGGCCTCCGCGGGGCATTGGTGAGCAGCGCCCCGCGGGCACTACTCCCAGCGGGCTTCGCGTGCCTTGAACTCCTCTAGGATGGTCTCGGTCGCGCTCGTGCCGATCCTGACAGCGCCGGCCCGCAGCATCTCGAGCAGCGTGTCGAGATTGTCAATGCCACCGCTGGCCTTGACCTGGGTTTCGGGAGAGAGCGTACGACGTATCAAACGCACGTCCTCCGCCGTTGCGCCCGTCGGTGCGAAACCCGTGGAGGCGCTGACGAAGCCCGCACCGGCCGATTCGGCCAAGCGGCAGCCGAGCACCTTCTGGTCCTCGTTGAGGTAGGCGTTCTCCAGGATCACCTTCACCAGCGCGCGCCCGGAAGCGACCTCGCAGACCGCCTGGATGTCGGAGCGGACGTCATTGCTAGCCCCGGCGCGAAGGCGGGCGATGTTCAGCACCAGGTCCAGCTCCTCGGCGCCCTCGGCCATCGCCCACTCCGCCTCGTAGACCTTGATCTCGGTCTTGGACGAGCCGTGGGGAAAGCCGATCACGGTGCAGACCTTGACACCAGAGCCCCGCAGCGCCTCGGCGGCGGCCGCCGTATCGGAGGGCTTGACGCAGGCAGACGCGACGCTGTAACAGCGGGCCAGATCGCAGCCGTCGAGCACTGCCGCGGCATCGAGCTCCGGGCGCAGCAGGGAGTGATCGATCGTCTTCGCGACATAGTCGCTGGTCAGCGTTGCGACGCTGATATTGATGTCGCCATCGACCATCGCTCCGGAGGATAGCTAGCTCGCTGAATGGTGCAGAGCTACTCAGGCAGAGAAGCCTCTCGACTAGGCAGGCGCGCGGGCTCGTCTCCGTGCGGTCGGTCACGGCGGCGGGCGGCTACCGCTACGATCGCAGCACGAGGCCAACTCCTCGAGATCTCGCCCTTTCGCTTGGGCTTGTGATGACGGCTTTGAATACCTTCGTTCTCATCAGTGGCACGTTCAGCGTGCTTTCGGTTATCCCGCTCATGTATCTAGCTGTGCGGAGCGTTCACGACGCCAAGGATCTGCGCAGAATCCAGTACGAACTTGCTGGTCTCGTTACCGAGTCCACGGAGATCAGCGAAGAGGTGCACACGCTCCAAGGCGAGATCCAGAGCGACCAACGAGAGGCGAAGACCGACGGCGCGCTCACCCTGCGCACGGTTGAGCACGTCAGTGAAACCGTTCAGCAGGTCAGTTCTGCGGTCGAGCAAGTCAACGAGGCCGTCACGGCCGAGGCCGCTGAGCCCCGTCACGGCGGCAGCCGCTAAAGCGGATTGCTGCTCTCCTACGCGGCGTCTCTAGTGGCAGGCGGGAGCGCCGAATCACGGCCGGCGCGGTGCGATGGAGTAAAGGAGTACTCCACGCAGGGAACGTTAACGGCGCAGGCCGAGGCCGTCTGCTCGAGCGCGGGCCGGCGCGCGTTGATCGTTTCGCTTCGCCGATTTGGGCCATGGCCCATACCTCACACGGTGATGACGACCTTCCCCCGGGCGTGTCCTTCTTCCAGGTATCGGATAGCGCCGGGGACCTCGGCGAGTGGGTAGGTCCTGTCGATGACGGGCGTCACCTTCCCGGCCTCGATCAGCTCTTTCAGGAGCTCCAGATCATCCTTGTTCGGCTTGCAGACGAAGGTGACGATGCGCTGACCCACGAAGCGCGATAGCACGATCCCTCCAAGTATCTTCGGTATCGGCCCGAGCAGGCGGCCGCCCCCTCCGCCGAGTAGCACGAGTGTTCCTTTTTTCGTCAGCGTCCGCCGCAGCGCCCGCAGCGAGCGGTTCCCGACGGTGTCGAGCAGCAGGTCGTAGCGCTCGCCGCTGCGAGTGAAGTCGTCCTGCGTGTAGTCGATCACGTGATCTGCGCCGAGCGACTGCACCAGTTCCACATTCTTCGTACTACACACGCCGGTCACCTCGGCGGCGCCCAGGCTCTTTGCGAGTTGCACGGCGAAGGTCCCGATTCCGCCCGAGGCTCCGTTCACCAGCACCTTCTGCCCTTGCTCGATTCGTCCCACATTGCGCAGGCCCTGCAGCGCCGTCATCGCGACCATCGGAACCGCCGCGGCCTGCTCGAAGCTGAGGTTGGTCGGTTTCAGAGCGATCTGCTCCTGCGGCGCGCTCACGTACTCGGCGAAGCATCCCGCCTCGACCTCGCCGTACACCTCGTCGCCTGGGCTGAAGCGTGTCACGTCCTTACCCACCGACTCGACCACCCCGGCCATGTCCGCGCCCGAGATCGCGATCTTACGCGATCTGCGCGGGCCCTTGACCATCAGGCGCATGACATACGGCTTGCCGCGCAGCATGTGCCAGTCGTACGGATTGACACAGGCCGCCCGGATCCGCACCAGCACGTAATCGTCGTCGCCGGTCGGGATGTCGACGTCTTTTAGTTTCAGGACATCAGGCGAGCCGTTCCTGTCGTAGACGATCGCCTTCATCGTCGTTGCCTGACCGCTCGGTTCGTTGGACATGTCCTACCTTTCCAGTAGACGGGTTCGGTTCTTGCGGGACGGAATCTGCCACATAGTCGCCAGATCACCACGCGGTAAAGCCAACGATCAACTCCGCGGTCTCAAGCGGGATATCCAGCTGTGGGCAATGCCCGACGCCGTCAAGCACTACCCAGTTGGCGTGAGGTAGCCAGTCTTCGCGGTAGCGCGCGGCGGCCGCGGGCCACGGTAGGAGCTTGTCGTCGGTGCCCCAGAGCACCCGCACCGGGCAGGCGACCTTTTCAGCGTCGAGGCTCCAGCCTTCGCGCAGCGCATTTTCGATCAGCGGCCCTAATGCCTTGCAGCTTGCGATACCGAGCATCCGGTGGGCGAGCAGCTCGGTCGGGATGTGTTCGAAGTTCGTCGTGATCAGTTGCGTCGCCTGGCGCCGGCCCTCCCGCGTGGCGAGGATCGTCTCGGCGTACGGCGCGGCGGCCTTCACTGTCGCCGGCATTTCCGCCTGGAAGCCGAGCAGCTCCTTGTACGACTCGTCGTCCTTGGCCCAGCCCCCGGCCGGAGCGAGCGCCACCACCGACCTCGCCCGGCCGCGCGCGGCGAGCCTCAGCGCCACGTAGCCGCCGAGCGAGTTGCCGGCGATATGTGCTGTCTCGAAGCCCGCTTCGTCCATCATTCGCTCTACTGCGTCGAGGAAGACGTCGCTTGTGACCTCAGTCGTGAGCGGTGGACCGCCCGCGTGCCCGGGCAGTGTCGGCGCCAGCACGTCGTGATGCCGCTCGAGCGCAGGCAATACCAGCTCCCATACCCGCCAGGTGTCCATGAAGCCGTGCAGGCAGACCAGCGGAGGCCCGGAGCCGCCGTGATGGAGCGGGGTGAAGGTGGAGAACACCTACCGAACGTTAGTGGCAGGGAGGAAACCACGGGCTAGCGCGCGCTGATTGTCCCGTCCCCGCTTACTTTCTTGATCAGGCGGCGGGGGTTGCCGGCGTATGAGATGTCTCCTGAGCCGCTGATCGAAGCCTTGAGGAAGGTGGTGGCTCTGAGCGCTACGTCTCCGTCGCCCGAGATGTCTACCTGTGCCTCGAGCGCGGATAGGCGATCGAGGTGGGCACTGCCTGAGCCTGGGATATTGACCTCGAGTGACTTTGTCGTTCCGCTCGCGTTGATATCGCCGGAGCCACTGACACGGAGTTTCGTGTCGCTTGCGGAGACATCGTCGAGCCGGGCATCTCCGGAGCCTGAGATGTCGAGATCGAGCGCGTCAACCTTGCCGTCTAGTTCGAGCTCGCCCGAGCCGGAGAGATCGGCCGAGAAGGAAGCGCCGCTCAGCTTGTGAACGTCGATCGTCCCCGATCCACTCAGCTCGACTCCGTTCAGCGCCGGCACGCCGATCTCCACCGTCATGCCGATCTTGCTTCTGTAACGGCGGGTCGAGATCACGAGCGTGTCCCCTTCGACCTTGGTCTTGACCCTGCCGAGCAGGTTGTCGTCGCCGCGCACCGTGACCGAGCGGGCCTCTCCCGCGACGATCGAGACATCGGCATCGCCGCGCAGATCGACGCGGTTAAAGGAGGCTACCTCGCGCTTCGCGCTGGTCTCGACCCCAGAGCCTTTCGGGCCCGGCCCGATCTGGATCTCGCAGGCCGTGAGCAGCGCGAGTAGCGCTAAAGCGGCGATTCCCATTGCGAGTTTCCTCAGGCCGTCGTTCATGTCCCCAGCTTCCCAGAGATGGCGCCCGGTGAGGATACGGCTAGCTCGATACTTTAATTCCGGCTAGCCCCCGCATTGAAGGAATCGCCGTCTCTCTAGCTGGAGTATTCGAGGAAATACAGGACTACGCCGGAAATCACGGATAGCGTCCAACACACGAGGAACACAAACGCCAGGCGCTTATGAACCAAGAAATAGTTGACGTTTCTTCGGTAGTTCTTGACGGCCGGCGCGATGAAGACCACAAGGCCGATGAGCAGCAGCAGAGAGAGCGTGCCGTGCGCGATGCCCAGCCCGGTAACCAGCGACTTGTGAGCCCCGTTCTCGCGGGCGGGCAAACGGTAGATCATGTAGCTGACGTCGAAAACTACTTCGTATAGAACGGCGCCGATAGCCACTTTCTCAGGCAGCTTATTGCGTTTGTAGCCCTGGTAGAAAACGTAAAAAACAGCTGCAGATACAAGAATCTCGGCTAGCAGCGCGACGGTGCTGTATACGGGAGCGTGCATATGACGAGCCTATAGAGGGCCGTTGATCGCCTGCTTCGGCCAGCCGGCCTCGTATGCCGCCACAATCCGGTCCAGCTTCCGGCTCCATTCCTCGTCGATCGCCTTGCGCGCCGGATCGGCCTCGAACCAGGCCATCGATCGGGCCACGCCCTCTGCGACGGGAACGACCGCTTTCCAGCCGGGCACGAAGCGCTTGATCTTCGAGTTGTCGAAGACCTCCGAGCGCGACTTGTCGCCGAGCAGTCCCGGTCCGAGTTCCGGCTCTACGGCGGTAATGAAGTCGGAGGGGATGTGCGCGACGTCGGCCTCGAGCCCGGCGGCGGCGGCGATCGCCTCGGTTATCTGGTTCCAGGTCAGCACTTCGTCGGAGGTGATGTGGAAACTCTCGCCGGCGGCCTCCGTGTTGCCGAGCAGGCCCACCAGCGCCCGCGCGAAGTCCGTGTTATGCGTCATCGTCCAGAGCGACTCACCGTCGCCGGGGACGATCGCCTTCTTCCCGCGCTTCCAGCGCTCGATGATCGTGTAATCCTGGCCTTCGATGGCGGTTGGGATCCAGGTCTCGCCGTAGGTGTAGGTCGGGCGCACGATCGTGGCCGGAAAGCCGCTGCGCTCGTGCTCGCGCCGAAGGCGT
>DATCCQ010000148.1:0-2296 GCA_036511185.1 Gaiellaceae bacterium | reverse complement strand
ACTCGCGCGACCGAGGTGCTTCAACTTCACCCGCCTGGGCGTTGAATTCAGAACTGCCAGACCGCCGCGATCAACGTGAGTTCGAAGTAGTCCGTGCGCGCCCTTGAGCCGCAGCGAGGGATAACCCTTGAGCGAGCAGGCGTCACCTGAGTTCTTGAGCATGACGCTGAAGAGAATCGTCCCGGCGGCCCCCTGTGAGTCGAGCAGCTTCCCCTTGAGCTGGGAGGCGGTGCAGTTGGGCGTCGCGGTCCGCGAACCTACTGCCGCCTGCGCTAAGAGTGCGGCGCCGGCAACTACGACGAGGCTGGCGCCGAGCAAAGAAAGGCGCGGAGCTGAGCGCATCGCTAGTACCTAATCCTTCCTCCGCATTGCAGAACACCGAAGCGGATCGATGACATCGTTCGAGTGGATTGTGATACCTGGACGCTCGCGCGTCGAGTCGGTTTTCTCAGTGCGGCGCCGGCCTCAAGCTCCGATCCCTCGACTGGTAACTCAGGCGGGCGCGCTAGTTTACCGATGGAACACTCGACCCCTGCCGAAAGACGAGAGCGAGGCATGCCGTGAACCTCGATCCGAGGTCGATTATCGAGAACACCATCGCCCATGATGCCGAGGCTGAGCATGAGCTGATCGCGGTGCTGCGCGAGCTCTGCGCGCTCGCGGTGGAGCGCCCCGGAGGCGTGGCCATCGACGAGCTTGCGCGGCGGCTGAAGAAAGACCAGAACAGGCGCAGCGTCAGGGAGCTGCTCGAGCGTGGTCGCCTGGCGCAGGAGGACGAGGTTGGCAGCGTCGTACGCTTCGCCGTGGTCGAGCGTGTCTACGAAGACCCCTTCGCCTATTGGCGCGCCCGCTACCTTCCGACCTCTTTCGGGCGTATCTACCTGCAAGGAATCGGCGTCGAGCAGAGCGCCGAGAGCTAGACGCCGCTAGCGCGTAGGTTCTGCAAGACCTCGGCCTTGGTCGAGGACATAGGAATGACGCGGTCGAGGCTGGTGATCTGAAAGGCGCGTACGACGTCGGCATTTGAGGCCACCACGCCCAGCGCTCCGTTCGTCTCGCGCAGGCGCCTGGAGGCACGAGCTAGGGCCCCCAGCGCGATCGAGTCGATCAAATCGACTTCACCTAGATCTACCACGACCAACTCGCAGGACTCGGAAATCGCCTCGTCAAGGGCGTCCTGAAGCTCTCCTACCGAGTGCAGATCGAGCTCGCCGCTGACAGAAATGAGTAGCTCTCGGTCGGCTAAGCGTTCAGTGTGGACTATTGGTCCCATGGTCGGCACATCTTGTTCGATACCCATCCCGAGCGATTTCTATCCGCAACGAGTTTCGGCCCGGCGCTGAGGCGCTGAGTATTCTTCACCTTCATGCATGTTCAACTTCCCGATGGATCGAAGCTCGAGTTGCCCGACGGAGCTAGCGGGTTGGACGCTGCGCGATCGATTGGGCCGAGGCTCGCCGAACAGGCAGTCGCTGTGCGCGCGAGCGGCGAGCTGCGCGATTTACGCCTGCCGCTCGCCGACGGCGAGCAAATCGAGATTCTGACGAGCAAGAGCGCCGACGACCCAGGTGCGCTCAGTGTGCTCAGGCATTCTGCGGCGCATCTGCTGGCTGAGGCTGTGCGCCGGCTTTATCCGGGCGTAAAGGTGGCGATCGGACCGGCGATCGAGAACGGTTTCTACTATGACTTCGACTTCCCGCAGCCGATCAGCGAGGACGATCTAGCCCGCATCGAGCAGGAGATCGGGCGCGAGCTGGCGGAGGGACGAGAGTGGCGGCGCGAGGAGATCGACCGCGAGCAGGCACGCGAGCGCTTCCTGGCCGAAAACGAGCCTTACAAAGTCGAGCTCGTGGACGAGGCCGAGGGAACGATCTCGCTCTACACGCAGGGCGACTTCACCGATCTCTGCCGCGGCCCACAGCTGATCAACTCGGGGCCGATCAAGGCGCTCAAGCTGACGGGGCTTGCCGGCGCTTACTGGCGCGGCGATTCTTCGGAAAAGCAGCTGACCCGCATCTACGGCACGGCCTTCTTCTCGAAAAAGGATCTTGACGCTCACCTCGAGCGCCTCGAGGAGGCAAAGCGGCGCGACCACCGTAAGCTCGGCACTCAGCTCGACCTCTTCCACTTCGACGAGCACTCGCCGGGTTCGCCCTTCTGGCACCCCAAGGGAATGGTGATCTTCAACCAGCTGGAGGCGCTGCGCCTGCGCGAGAACGCCCGCCGCGGCTACTCCGAAGTGAAGACGCCGCTGATCTACGACAAGGCGCTCTGGGTCACCTCCGGCCACTGGGAG
>DATCCQ010000147.1:0-4505 GCA_036511185.1 Gaiellaceae bacterium | reverse complement strand
CCTCGCGCGAGAAGGGCTCCAGATCCAGCTCGATCCCTTCCTCACGCGACACGCGCAGGTCGTCGTCCAGCGCTCCGTTCGCCTCTCCCAAGGCATCGTCCAGCTCGAAACCGCGGAAGATGTAGTCATCCTCTTTCGCCTCGTTGCTATCGCGTAACTGGGGATTGACCACGCGGCCGACGGCCCAGAGCGCCTCGGGCTGGTACTCGATCCAAAGGATGATGCGCTCCTCGTTGCCTTGATCGTCGATCCCGCTCAGCGTGCGCTCGGTGAAACGGCGAGATGGATGATTCTTGGGCACCGTCACGAGGATACCGCGCTAATGCCCCGGAGTCATGGACGTAGCTCGACGCCGCGTTGCTCGACCCGCGCCCGCTCGAGCACTAGAGCCGCCGCGGCCAAGTCCCAGGCAGCGATGCCATTGGACTTGAAAACGGTGATGTCCTGATCGGATTGGCGCCCCGGAAGCTCTCCGGCCACTAGCTCGTGTAGCTCGTGCACCTCGAGCCAGTCGAGCACACCGCTCGCGACGGGCTCGATCAGGTCTCCCGACTCGAGCGTGGCCTGGGACTTGAGATCGCAGCAGACGAGCGAAGCACGCTCGAGCACGGTGTTGTCGAGCTCGCGGTGGCCGGCGACGTTGGCGCCCACTGCGCAGACCAGCGCGCCAGGCTTCAGCCATTCGCCACGTAGCACCGGATCGGGCGAGCTGGTGACGGTGACGACGATCTCAGCCTCGGCGACCTGGCGGTGATCGCGCGCAGGGGCGGCTCCAAATCGCTCGCAGAACGAGCGCAGGCGCTCCTCGTTGCGGCAGAAAGCGCCGACGCGCTCGATTGACGGGAACGCTGCCCGGATGCACTCCAGCTGGCCGACGGCGTGGTAGCCGCAGCCGATCAAGCCGAGCGTCCTCGCCTCGGGCCGGGCCAGCTGGAGCGCGGCGACGGCGCTGGCGGCGCCGGTTCGTAACTGTCCGAGGCGGCGGGCCTCGATCAGCGCCACGAGCTCGCCGCTGCGCTCGTCGTGGACGAGGACGACGGGGTGGAACGATCTGTCTCGGCCCGTCACGTAGCTCTTCGAACCGCAAAGGCCGGTCTCCTGGTCAAGCGCCGACATCGTGGTCAAGGTCGCACCGTCTGATTCGAGGCGCGTTCGGGGTAGCACCTCAATTGAGCCGCGAGAGAGTTTCAGTTCGCTCTCCTCGACGGCGATGATCACCGACTCGGCATCGAGAAGATCGTTGACGTCGTCTTCGTTCAGATAGAGCGGCACGTTCGTTCGATCGTAGTCGCCCGGCCGTCACAAGTCCGCGGGCTTCGCCGGCATGATGACTTGTGACGGCAGAGTTGGAGGACAGCGTTTGTGAGCCGCGCCCGTAATGCCGGTCGCGGCGGCGTTGAGGTTTCGTTTCGACAGCCACGCGGCGTTGAGGCTCTAACCTTCGAGCGCAACGCGGCTACACTTGACGAGTAGGCGCCCGTAGCTCAGGGGATAGAGCGCTGCCCTGCGGAGGCAGAGGTCGCACGTTCAAATCGTGCCGGGCGCGATTCTCCGCGAAAAGTCCGCCGGTTAGGCCGGCGAAGACTTTTCGCGGTATGACCTCCGTGCACGAGTCACCGCGCCTGCGGCGCGTGTGCCTCGTCTGCTCCTACGCGCGGGGCGGGCTAGCCGGTGATTGTGGGCGGGGTCCGCGGTGAGTTGGGGACGGCGCTTAGTGAGCCGCGCCCGCCATGTCGGTCGCGGCGGCCGCTGGGGGACGTCTCGGGCCTACTTACGGGCGTCTAGCCCCGGAAACGGCGGAAGAAGAACCCGATTCGGCGCCAGATATTCGGCGCATGCTCGTGACGCTGAGTCGGAGCGAGCACCTTGCCTTCGATCTCGCGCACCTCCGCACCCAGACTCGCGCCGAGTCCTCCCTTGTCGTCCGGTTCGATCTCCTCGCTCGAAGCCGGTTCCATGAACTCACCGAGCTGGTTGAACTGTTCTCGACTTAAAGACAGGCGTACCGCACCCTCTGTGATTTCGGTGACCTGCTCGGCGAGAACATAGCGCGGCTTTCCGAGCGCGCTATCTGCGACCGCGAGGCCGTCGAAGATGTCCTCGGTATCGTCGCCCGCGACCTCGTCGATATGGCCGAGCTCGCTGCCGTCGACGGCAAGCACTTTCCAGCCGGATTCAATCATCAGCCAGGAAATGGGATCGCTCATCGCTCGACAGTCTGACTGAAGATTCGGCTAGACGCCCTACTCGGCTGCCGATCCCTTCCGCTGACCAGTAGCGGTTTCGACGCGGGAGTAGGATCGCGGGCATGAAGATCCTCGTTCTACTCGGACATCCGCAGCCCGGTAGCTTCAACCACGCGCTCGCCGAGACGGTTGTTGCGACCCTGGAGGAGAGCGGGCACGAGGTGGTCTTCCATGACCTCTACGCCGAGGGCTTCGATCCGATCATGAGCGCGGCGGAGATTCCGACAGACGGTCCGCTCGAGCCCGAGATCGCCCATCACTGCGAGGAGCTCGCCTCCGCGGAGGGCATCGTCGTCGTCCATCCCAACTGGTGGGGCCAACCGCCGGCGCTTCTCAAGGGCTGGATCGATCGCGTCGTACGTCCCGAGGTCGCCTACCGCTTCCTCGAGGGAGACAGCGGCGAGGGCGTTCCCGAGGGGTTGCTCAAGGTGAGGACGGCAATAGTCCTCAACACCTCGAACACCCGGCCCAAGCGCGAGCTGACCGTCTTCGGCGATCCGCTCGAGGCGCTCTGGGTGCACTGCGTGTTCGCTTTTTGCGGAGTTGAGGATGTGCGCCGGCGCACCTTCGGCGTTGTCGTCACGAGCACGGACGAGGAGCGGGCGGCCTGGCTCGATGAGGCGACCGAGATCGTTCGCGGCGCTTTTCCCGCGGCGCGCTAATCGAGATCCGCGAGCGAGACGCCGAACCTCTCCTCGATCTGCGCGGGCGTCCGAGGCCAGAAATCGAGTTGCTCTCTCGGGATACCCAGCGCGAGCCCATGTTCGATAGCCGGGCTCCAACTCATCGGATCGATGCTCAGCTCGAAGATCGCGTTGACAAAGACGACGACGAGCTCGTCTCCGCAGAAGAAGTGCGCGTACCAGGGTTCGTTAATCGCGATCGCCTGCCGGATGCGCTCGAGCTCGGTCGAGAGCCGGTCGGGCGCGACGCGGACGAGCAGAAAGACCCACGAGCTGTCGGGATCGCGCTTTGTGTGAACGACGTCGAGCGTCTCGGCGAAAGCCGGATCGGTCAGCGATTGCTCGATCACGATGCCGAGGAAAGGAGGCACCATTCCATTCTGGCAGAGGAATAGGCAAACCCAAACTGCCCCCAGAACTGCAGAAGGCCGGCTCAAAGCCGGCCTTCTGCCAACGTCAAAACACGCTAAGCGTGTTTTGACGCTACATCATGCCGCCCATGCCGCCCATGTCGCCGCCCGGCATGCCTCCGCCGCCGGCGTTCTTCTCGGGCGCCTCGGCCACAACGGCCTCGGTGGTGAGGATGTTCTTGGCGATCGAGGCTGCGTTCTGCAGCGCCGAGCGGGTGACCATGGTCGGGTCGATGATGCCGACCTTGACCAGGTCCTCTATCTCGCCGTCGTCTACGTTCAGGCCCTGGCCCTTGGCGGCCGAGCGAACCTGGTTGACGACGACCGAGCCCTCGAAGCCACCGTTCTCCGCCAGCTGGCGAAGCGGCTCCTCGAGCGCCCGCACGATGATCGCGGCGCCCGTGCGCTCGTCGCCCTCGAAGCTGTCGAGCTTGATCGCCGCGACGGCGTTGAGCAGCGCGACGCCGCCGCCCGGCACGATGCCCTCCTCGAGGGCTGCGCGGGTGGCTTGCAGGGCGTCCTCGACGCGGTGCTTCTTCTCCTTCATCTCGGTCTCGGTGGCTGCGCCTACCTTGACCACCGCGACGCCGCCGGCCAGCTTGGCCAGCCGCTCCTGCAACTTCTCGCGGTCGAAGTCGGAGTCGGTGTTCTCGATCTCGGCCTTGAGCTGCTTGATCCGGCCCTTGATCGCGTCAGACTCTCCGCCTCCGTCGATCAGCGTGGTCGAGTCCTTGTCGACGACGACCTTGCGGGCACGGCCGAGCTGCGAGATCTTCGTGTTCTCGAGCTTGAGGCCCATCTCCTCGGTGATCACCTCGGCGCCGGTCAAGATCGCGATGTCCTCGAGCATGCGCTTGCGGCGATCGCCGAAGCCGGGGGCCTTGGCGGCGACAGCCGTGAAGGTTCCGCGCAGCTTGTTGACGATGATCGTTGCGAGCGCCTCGCCCTCGACGTCCTCGGCCACGATCAGCAGCGGCCGACCGGCCTGAATGACCTGCTCCAACACCGGCAGCAGATCCTTGACTGCGCCGATCTTCTGGTTGGCGACGAGGATGTAGGGATCCTCGAGCACGGCCTCCATGCGCTCGGCGTCCGAGATCATGTACGGCGACAGGTAGCCCTTGTCGAACTGCATGCCCTCGGTGAACTCGAGCTCGAGCCCGAAG
>DATCCQ010000146.1:0-10360 GCA_036511185.1 Gaiellaceae bacterium | reverse complement strand
CTCGAAAAGGGGCCGCGAGCCGCGAGAAGAGACCGAACGAAATGGTTCGCCGCGGAGCCAGATGGATAGAAAGGACGTCGAGGGTAAGTTGACGCAAAATCATCTTCAGGAAGTTTTCGAGAGCAGCGAGAGTGTCCGCGTGTTCGTGGACGCCGCTGAGGAACGCGGCATCGTCGAGTTGGCCGAGATCGAGGTGCTCGTCGTAGAGCACGACCTCACCGAGATAGAGCTCGTGGATCTGATGCGCGAGCTCGAGCGGATCGGCGTCGAAATCGCTCGTCCGGCCGCGCCCGCCAGCGAGCACGTCGCGCCGGTAGAGCCCGTTCCCGTCGAGGTGCCGGAGCTCTCTGGCGCCGCCGACAGTCTGCAGCTCTTCCTCGCGGACGTGGGTAAGCACAGGCTGCTGACCGCGGCCGATGAGGTGTCCCTCGCCAAGCGCATCGAGCGCGGCGACCCGGTCGCCAAGCGCTGCATGATCGAGTCGAACCTGCGTCTTGTCGTATCGATCGCCAAGGGCTATCGCGGCCTCGGCGTTCCCTTCCTCGACCTGATTCAGGAAGGCACGCTCGGCCTCAACCGCGCAGTCGAGAAGTTCGACTGGCGCCGCGGCTTCAAGTTCTCGACCTACGCGACGTGGTGGATCCGCCAGTCGGTGCAGCGCGCAGTTGCCAATCACGCGCGCACGATTCGCGTCCCCGTTCACGTTGTCGAGCGTCAGCAGAAGCTCTCGCGCGCTGCGCGCCGGCTAGAGGTCGAGCTGGGTCGCGAGGCGACGCGGGACGAGCTCGCCGAGGCGACCGGACTTCCAATCCAGCACGTGGACGAGGCGCTCGGTGCTGCTTCGGCCTCGGTGTCGCTGAACCAGACTGTCGGTGCCGACGACGAGGGCGAGCTCGGCGATCTCTTCGCCGATCGTGAAGCCTCCGATCCGTTCGACGAGGCAGAGGAGTCGCTGCGCAGGCAAGGCGTGCGCAAGGCGCTCGAGGCACTGCCCGAGCGGGAGCGGCGCATCCTCGAGCTTCGCTTCGGCTTCGAGGGCGAGCCCTGGACGCTCGAGGCGATCGGCCATGAGCTTGACCTCACGCGTGAGCGTGTGCGTCAGCTCGAGGGCCAAGCTCTTGCGCGGCTCGGAGCGCTCCGCGAGCTGTCTTCGCTCGCAGCGGCCTAAGGGCCTATCCCAGTAGGCCCGCACAACCGATGCGGCCGATTCGCGGCGCCAGGAACCACCCGATCCACTCACCGCACTACCAGTGCGCTTTCGCGGCTCGTGCGGCCCCCGGCATCTACGCCTCGACCGCCTCAGCCGCGCCTCCCTACCGGGATAGGCCCTAAGCAAGAACCGACCAGCGTTTCGCTGCCTGCGCCAGTTCGCGCGCCGAACCGGCGGGATGTTCTGCGGCCCTCTCGGGTGGGCTGCCGCTAGTCTCCACTCGGCCGAGCAGCGATCAGGGGAGGCAGCAGTAGCTCGAACAGGGACAGCAGTCTTTCTCGCGGCGCTCGTGCTTGTGGCTGGGTGCGGCGGCTCCGGCAAGGAGACGAAGACGTCGAAATTCGTGCTGCGCAGCTTCCCGACCCTGCGGGTTGAGGTCGGCGCCGGCGTGGACTCGCTCGATCCTGGCCTTTCCTACTCGGCCGAGTGCTGGCAGAGCCTCTGGAACGTCTATTTGAGCCCCTACAGCTACCAGCACGTAAACGGCAGGGCGGGCTCACAGATCGTGCCGGCCCTGGCCGAGCAGATGCCTGGCATCTCGAGCGACGGTCGTATCTATGAGTTTCGGCTGCGTAAGGGGCTGCGCTATTCAGATGGACAGCCGGTGCACGCCGGCGACTTCGCCTATGCGATTCGCAGGCTCTACCTGCTCGATTCGGTGGGTGCGCCGCTCTTCGACGACATTGTCGGGGCCAACGCCGCCGCGGCACGCCGTGGAGCGATCTCGGGCATCGAGACCAACGACTACAAGAGATCGATCACGGTGAGTCTGAAGCGACCCAGTGCGAGCTTCATCAACGCGCTCGCAAGCCTTTTCGCAGCGCCCGTCCCGCGGAGCACGCCCAGTCACGACCAGACGCTCAAGCCGATTCCCTCGACCGGCCCCTACAGGATCTCGCAGCTCAGGTGGCCGAAGGAATTCACGCTGGCGCGGAACCGCTACTTCAAGCCGACCGAAACGGTGCCGGCGACCAACCCCGATCGCATCGTCGTGAGCGTCGTCAAGGGCGGGAAAGAGGCATTCGATCGACTGGCGGCCGGCGACACGGACTACGCCGGAGTGCCGATCGCGCTCGCTTCGCTCGAACAGGCGAAGCGTAAGAACCGCTTACAGCTTCGCGCTTATACCGACGCCAGCATGCACTACTTCTTCATAAACACGACGCTGCGTCCCTTTAGCGATGTCCGCGTTCGCCGTGCCGTGAATTACGCGCTCGATCGCCGCCAACTGGTTGAGATCTTCGGCGGCCAGGCCGTGGCCAGCGAGAACATACTTCCGCCGCTCTATCCGTCATATCGGAGGCACGACCTCTACCCCTACGACCTGGCCAAGGCGCGAGCGCTGGTGAGCCAGGCCGGGGCAAAGGGAAAACCCGTTACGGTCTTTGCGCCGACCCAGCCTGCGCAGGCGCGCGCCGCCGCGCTCTATCTCGTCCGCCAGCTCGCCGCAATCGGGCTCAAGCCGAGCCCGCGCGTGAAGCTTCTGCGGCCGGCCCAGTACTGGACGGCCGTTGGAAACAAGAGCACGCAGGCCCAGATCGGTTACGCGTTCTGGACGCAGAGCATCCCCAGCCCGCTCGCCTGGTTCGAGCCGCTGCTCAGCGGCGACAAAACGAACGACTTCGCGAATACCAATTACTCCTTTGCCAATTCCGCGACTCTCAACGCCAGGATCGAGCGTTTGGCGCGCGAGCCGGAGCTCACGACCGAGGTGAACGCGCAGTGGGCCGCACTCGACCGGCGGGCGATGCGCTGGGCGCCGCTAGCGCCGTTTCTGAATACGCGCTCCTTTGACGCTCTCAGCATGCGCATCGATTTACGCTGCTACGTCTACAACGCTCTCTACGGCGTCGACTACGGTCGGCTTTGCCTCAAGCGGGAGCTTTCGGCTCACTAGGTGCGCCCCGAGGCGCCGGTCGGCTGAAAAACGCGAGCATTTCGGGGGCAAACGTCACCGGCCGGGGGATGGGGTAATCCCTTCATCGAGGGAGGGGGTCGCTCTGTAGACGACCGATACCAGAACCGTGGACGCCGCCGAACGAAGAGAAATCCTGAGTCGTTATATCGACCACTCGAGGCGTTTCGAGGAAGTTGCCCAACGCCGAGCCGGCGCGACCAGCGGTGAGGTCATTCCGTTTGGCGCGCCGCTACGTGTCGAGCAGGAGCCCACGGCCCGCGAGCTGGAGGTGCTTCAGCTCATCTCCGACGGCCTCGTGAACCGCGAGATCGGCACCCGCCTCTTCCTCTCGGAGGAGACGGTCAAGTCGCACGTTCGCCATCTTCTCGCCAAGCTTCAGGCGCGATCACGGGCCCACGCAGTGGCCGTCGGCTTCCGGCGAGGACTAATTACCTAGGTCCAGACAGTTTTCCCCAGCCTGTGGACAATCCCTCGAACGGGGGATGCTTCAGCGTCTTAGGTAGTAAAGGATCGAAGCTCTTACCAACCCCTTAGCATCCCGCCGAATGCAGCAGCATTGGCAATAGCAGTCAGAAGTGCAACGATCTTGAGTGAAAACAAACGCATGTCATCCTCCTAGGAACGTAACGATTCTGAAAGAAGACTCCCCTCAGTGAAGAAGGTCAGCATCCCCCCGAGGGCTGACAATACAACAGAACGACGCCTGACGCCGTCGCAGCAGACGTGGGCGCTTCGAGCCTACGGCGCTCTGCTAGCACTCGGGGCGGTTGCGTTCTCGTTGATCCTTCTCTCGCGCGGCTATCACCTTGGCCCGTTAGTTCCCACCCTGATAACAGCCGCCGCCGCTTTTCTCTGCGAGAGGCTCAACGTTCGAGTGAGTCCTCATCTCGAAGCATCTGTGAGCTTCTTACCCGTGATTTTCGCAGCGGTCATTCTTGGCCCCATCTCGGCGATGATAATCGCGTTCGTTGGCTTACTAGGCGATATAGGACGACCCTGGGAGAGGTGGGCTATCTGGACTGGCTCGCGTTGCCTCGTACTTGGAGTCGCGGGATTCGCGGCTGCGATCTTCAGTTCTGCGACTACGCTCAGCACGCTCTTCGTAGCAACGCTGATAGCCTCGGCGGTAATCGTTATCGGCGATTCGATGGCCAACGCAATAACGCTCTCGATTCGCGAATCACGAGCACCACATACCTACTTACACGAGCTACTGCAGGTCAGTTTCACCGGAATGCTCGTATATGTGCCGGTAATAGCCGCGCTCGCATACGCATACGAGCACGTTTCGCCGTGGTCGGCTGTGATCTTCATCGGTCCGGCTTTCGCGGCACAGCGCTACTTCGTGCTCTACCGTGAGCAGACACGAGCGACAAGTGAGCTCGCGTCTGCAGTCGCGAAGCTATCGAGAGTCAACCTCTCGTTTGCAACCGCTCTGGTTACAGCTCTCGACGCCCGGGATCATTACACCGCCGGGCATTCCGCCACCGTAGCAATCTATGCGCGCGATATCGCGATACAAACCGGACTGTCACGAGACGAACGGGAGAAGGCTCACCTATGTGGTCTTCTACATGACATCGGGAAAATCGGTGTGCCCGTCGGCGTGCTGGAAAAACGAGGCCTGTTGACGACCGGTGAGCGTTCGGCCGTGCAGAGTCACGCAGAGGTTGGCGCATCGATACTGGATCGCATCGAGGGATATGAAGAGATAGCCACCGCCGTGCGGTATCACCACGAGCGCTACGAAGGCGGCGGCTATCCCGACGGAATCGAAGGCGACGAGATACCGCTGATGGCACGGATCGTGGCCGTTGCGGATGCCTACAGCGCGATGACCTCCGAGCGGCCCTATCGAGTCGCGCTCAGTGGCGCGGAGGCGCGAGAGCGGATCGAGCAGGACGCCGGAAAGCAGTTCGATCCGCAGGTCGTGGAAGCGTTTATAGCCGTGCTCGAACACGCCGGCGAGGTTTACGCGTCCGGCGCGGACAACGATTTCGAGCGCGAACTGGCCGGGCTCGTGGCGCTAGGGCTAGAGCCTTCGCTTACGGTTTCTGGCTAGTTGCGGCTACTCGGAGTAGACGGCGTGGAGGGCTGCCTCCATGCGATTGCGCACTCCGAGCTTCGCGTAGATATGGCGGAGATGGAGTTTGACGGTGAACTCGCTGATGAAAAGCGTGCCGGCGATCTCTTTGTTCGAAAGCCCTTCAGCTAGAAGCCGGAGCACCTCCCGCTCGCGCCGGGTCAGACGCTCATCTGAATCGGGCTGGGGCTTCCGCGTTGGGCTCTTAAGCTCGATACCGTAGCGCGCGGCCAATCGCTCGTCACGGGCCGAGAGCAGGACTGGTTGGATTGAGAGAGCGAGCGCCGGTTCGGAAGCGGCGAGGCCGAGCAAATCGGGGTAAGCCCTGTAGGCCCAGACGAACTGATTCCATCGCCGGCGTTCTTCGGCAAATCTCACCGCCGTGGCGAGAAGGGGAATAGCCTTTGTTGAATCTGCCCGAGCGGCAACTACTGCGCGCGCAAATCCCGATAGGGCACGGGCCTCGGTCGATCGTGTACGGTCGTCAGCTCGCGAAGCATAAGCAAGCGCAATGTCCGGGTCGCCTTGGCATGCCCATTTTAAGGCGTCGACCGCATACCCTAATCCCTGCAAGCATTTCGAGGCGTTTTCGTCAACACGAGTTGCGATCAGATCGGTGGTGCTATCTCCCTTTAGCAGGGATACGATCTCACCGAGTGCGCGCACCTGCATCGAAACCGAGCCATGGGGAGAACTAGCTTGTCTCGCGGCGTCGAGTAGGAGCTGAGCATGGCGGTAGCGGCGGAGCCCTATCGAGTTATCAGCGTATATGCAATACACCGACGGCAAAGCGAGCAAGAGATCGTAATCGTTTAGGAGTACGCAGGTTTCAGCGAGTGCTGGCGCGGCTTCGAAGTAGCGAGCGAGTTGGTTTAGGTGATCACAATGACTACCGATGAGACTTGCTCGTATCTGTGGATGCACTCGATCGAGAAGAGGTCGCACGCGCTCGAACTGCGCTCCCTCTATAACTTCACAACCGAGTAGGTTCGATAACTGAAATCTCCCCTGGGCGACTCTAGCACTCGTATCCGGCCTGCCATCTTGACGTTCTTCGAGTTCCGCCAGTAGCGATTGGCAGTTCTCGTTTTCGAGCTCGTAGGCGCAGAGGAACTCCGTCCAAAGGCAGTGTTGAGTAGCGCGGCGATCGGGAGCGAGCGCGCGCGCCTTTCGTGAATGGGCGATGCCAGTCTCGAATTGGTCGGAGAAGTGGGCGCTGCGTGCAGCGATCGCATGTGCTCGCCAGCACAGTGGAGACGACTCGTCGAAATGGTGTGTGGCCTGAAGGGCGAGCGCGTAGGCCTTTGTCTGCTCTCCGGCGAGGAAGGCCATCTCGGCTTCGGCGAGATCGAGAGCTGGCGAGATGACGTTATGGGCGCGTCCAAACCCGGTCCAGGCTGCGAGGGCGGTCAAGCGGCTGCCGTCGAGCAGCGTTGGTAGAGAACGCTCGATGAGGCGCGGAACGAGGTCGGGACGATCGCAATCCTGGATTAGCTGCCATACGTCGTCCCAGCGCTCGTTTGCCAGCAACGCCTCGGTCAGATCATCGACGAGCGCGACTCGATCCGTTCGATGACCGAGTTGGTGCTTGAGGAAGTCTCGGAGCAGCGGATGAAGCGACGGCTCGTCCGTCGCGCCTACGCTGGCAAAGAAACCGCTCTGCTCAGCGGCGGCGGCGAGCTCTAGCGCCGGTGCTCCGGCGATGCGCTCGAGAAGGTCCCCTGTCAGGCACGGAGCCGCCGAGATCTGACAGAGCAGGCGCTGAAGATCGGGAGAGGCGTTGTGAAATAGCTCTTCGGCGAAGTAGTCGTAGAGACCGGGGAGGAGCGCGTCCCGGGGTAGCGACGTGCCGCTCGAGCGAGCAGCTAGCCCGAGCACTGCCGGCCAGCCGTGGCAGAGCTTGGCTAATTGCGACCGTTGCTCTTCTCCGCTCACCGATGCTAGAACCTCGAGCGCTTCGCTCGACGTCATCTCGAGCTCGGTCCGGCCGATCTCGAGCAGTTCGCCGTAGAGGCGCAGGCGCGAACTGGCCCAGGATGGGCGCTCGCGACTCGTGATCAGCAGGCGGAGTGGTGACTCGCGAACCAACGTTCCGACGAATCGTTCACAAGCTCGCGACACAGTCAGCGCTTGGTAATCGTCGATCACGAATCGGGCATTGGCGGGCCAGGCAGTGATCTCTTTGCCCAACAACCCGGCGAGAAGAACGGCCTCGGCCTCAGGGTCGGTCGAGACACTGAGCCGTGTCAGCATTCGCTCACCCGCGCCGCTGATAACCGTTGAAACGACTGCGGCGATACGAGCGGCAACGGCTGCCACGTCGAATCCTTTCGAGCCGACCGAGTACCAGCCGCCGGCGATGTTGTGGCTCGACACCCACTGGCTGGCCAGCGTTGTTTTTCCGAAGCCCGCTGGCGCTATCAGTGCGATTACGCGCGCATCGGAATCGTTCAGCTTCTCGAGCAGGCGTGGTCGCTCGATCAGCTGCAGCCTGAAATCGCGGCGCTTTCTCTCGATCGGTCTTACGGGGGGCACACGCTTACGCTAACCGGCTTTGTATCTTCCCTCACGAGCACCGTGCTCGCTCGAGCGCGAGATGCGCCCGCGACCGAGCGGCCGCGGGCGCGCCGATCAACCTCCTAGGAGAATCGAGTCGGAGAGCTCTCGCATGAACGGATCGTTGCCGGTGAGCCGGTAGTAAGCGCCCGGGATCTGCCGTCGCCGCTCGACGCCGAGCTTCTGGCGAAGCGTGTCACAGTGCGCCTTCGCCGTCCGTGCCGAGATACTGAGGTGCCTTCCTACTTCTTCGTTTGAGCAGCCGGCGGCGATCAGGGCGACGATCTGCCGCTGTCGGTCGGTGATCGCCGGCGACGTGCGGATGAGCTGGAGGTGCATGGCTGCGAGCCTAGAGCTCCAATTGGGGCGCAGTAAGTACTCCGAGGGCGTATCCGAGGGCGTATTTTCTCTATCTCTCACTGAGGCGACTCTCACGGGCGCCGCTGATACGGCCGTTGCCGCTTGGATCCTGATCCGCCCCAATCGCGACGTGTTGACATCCCACCGCGCGAGGTTAATGCTGGGACTCTGTCCCCCTGCCGCGATCAACTGGCGGCCATATTCATAAGCGAGGAAATCATGGAGACTCGAGTTCGGCGGCCATCTCCCGCCATGACGATCGCGATCGCTGCCCTCTTTTTCGCGCTGGGCGGCGGCGCCGTCGCGGCCAGCAACCACTATCTGATCACCTCGACCAAGCAGATCAAGCCGAGCGTGCTCAAGCAGCTCAAGGGCGCCAAGGGGCCGAGAGGTGCTCAAGGGGCGCAAGGTGTTCAAGGGGCGCAAGGTACTCAGGGGGCGCAAGGCGCAAAGGGAGACGCTGGGGCGCAAGGCGCCAAGGGAGACACTGGTTCCGCCGGATCAACCGGTGCGGCAGGGCCGCAAGGCGCTAAGGGAGACACCGGCGCAACCGGACCCAGCGATGCCTGAGAGGTAGTTTCTAACACCCCTGTCGACATCACATCTACGCCGGCAGAACTCTCCGTGACGGTACCTGCGGGTAGCTACGACGTCAGCGGTAAGGCGCAGGAGCAGAACCACGACACGGCCGCAGTCTCGTCGATGCGCTGCTCTTTGCTTGCGAATACCAGCACTCAGCTCGACGGTAGCTGGGCGCTCGCTATTAAGAGAGACCCGACGGTGGGCGGCTACGGAATCGGTGTCGCGACGGTCGCGGTTCATGGGAGCTATACGACCGCGACGGGCACGACGTTTGTGCTCCGCTGCGACTCTTATGGCTACAACACCAACCTAGGGGTGAGTAACTGGGCGCTTAGCGCCATCAAGGTCGGGGCGCTCCACTAACGACTAAGGAGTGTCACCACAGAAGGGTCACACTCGTCTCCTCGGCAGGCGCGAGCGGGAAGTCGTAACTACGGCCTCTACTCCGACCCGATCGATGACAACGATTGGGTGAACGGCTGGGTGCAGGTCACGAACTGACTGCTCATCGTGCAACGGGCGCCGTCTTTAGGTCGAGAGAGCGGCTGCCCTGTCTCGAAATGATGAAGCGACTCTCACGGTCGACTCTCCTGCTCGGTTAGGGTTCGACGCGATGAAAGTCGGGATCGTCGTGCCGTACTCGTGGTCGTACTGGGGAGGCGTGCTGGAGCACGCTCAGAACCAGGCTGCCTGTCTGCGCGAGCTGGGGGTCGAGACCAGGACGATCGTCGGCAGCGATCCGCCCGGCCGGCTGACGCGCATCCTGCACCCGCGCAGCGGTCGCCACGACCCGCCACCCGACGGCGTGATCTCGGTCGGCCGCTCGGTGATCGTGCCGGCCAACGACTCGCTGCCCAACATCATCCTCAGCCCCGCTGTCTACTCGCGCATGAAGCGCATCCTCGCGCGCGAGCGCTTCGACGTCTTGCACGTGCACGAGCCGATGACGCCGGCGATTGCGGTCATCGCGCTGGCGCTTGCCCGTTGCACGACCGTCGCAACCTTCCACGCTTCCGGCAACCTCGGCTGGATGAGGGGCGGCATGCTGCTCTGGGGCCAGCTGCTCGACCGCCTCGACGCCCGCATCGCCGTATCCGAGCAGGCGCGCGCCTCGATTGAGCGCTGGGCGCCCGCTCACTACGAGGTCGTCCCCAACGGGATCCTCCTTCCCGAGCACGTCGAGGCGGGAGAGCGCGAGAACAAGATCATCTTCATCGGCCGCCACGATCCCCGCAAAGGCCTGCTGACGCTGCTCAAAGCCTGGCCCGAGATCCATCAACGGACGGGAGCGACACTACGAGTGATCGGCGCCGATCCGCTCTCGGTGCGTCTTTTACTGTCGCGGCACCGGCTGCACGAGTCGGGCCTCGACGTACCGGGCTTTCTGAGTGAGGAAGAGCTGTCGGCCGAGCTGGCGAGCGCGAAGCTCTTGGTTGCTCCCTCGCTCGGTGGTGAGAGCTTTGGCATGGTGCTGACGCGTGCCTTTGCCTCCGCGACGCCCGTGGTTGCCTCGGACATCCCCGGCTACCGCGAAGTCTTCGACGAGCGCTCCGGGGTGGCCGTGCCTCCCGGCGATGACGAGGCGCTGAAGCAGGCCGTTATCGGGCTGCTGGAGGACGAGCCGCGCCGGCGGCAGATGGGCGAGGCGGCG
>DATCCQ010000145.1:0-5060 GCA_036511185.1 Gaiellaceae bacterium | reverse complement strand
GCTTGCTGGGCGTTAGAGCGGTGATCGCCGAGAGCTTCGAGCGCATTCACCGTTCGAACCTGTTGATGATGGGCATCGTCCCGCTTTGCTTCCTGGACGGTGAGAGCCGCGAGGCACTGGGCCTGAACGGGCGCGAACGCTACTCGATCACAGAGCTCGCAGACAGGCAGGGCGATCGAGCCACCGTCACGGCGACGCCCGACGACGGTCGCGAGTCGATCACTTTCCAGTTGCGCGTGTGCCTAGATACTCCACGCGAGCGCGAATACGTCAGGCACGGCGGAATCCTGCCGTACGTGATCAGAGCCCGTCTCGCCTAACGGCGCTCAGGCGATGCTCAGGCAACACTCAGGAGGCTCTCAGGTGAGCTAGATATAGTAATCTCTATGAGGCTAATCCTTTTTGCAGTGCTGCTTGCGCTCGCCTATAGCGCGGTGCCCGGGCCGGTCATTGCAGAGACGCTGCGACGTGGTCTCAGCAACGGTTTTCGCGCTGCGCTGGCAGTCGAGTTGGGGTCGTTGGCCGGTGACGCTCTCTGGATCGGCCTGATGTTCGTAGGTGCGGCGGCCCTCGCCGAAGCAGGCGGACTCCGACTCGCGCTGGGTGCTATCGGCGGGCTATTTCTGCTCTGGCTCGGAGTGCGCGCGCTTTCGAGCGCTCGGCGCAAGCGGCCTCCGGCCAGCGGCGGTGTGGTCGTCGAACAGGCCTTTACCACCGGCGCCGCGATGAGTGTCGCCAGCCCCTACGCGCTTCCCTTCTGGATCGCCGTCTCGGGCTCTCTCTCCGGCTACGGGGTCTCTTCTTCCGGTGCTCTTGGCTACACGGTTTTCTCGGCCGCCTTCATGCTCACCTGTGTCGCCTTCGCGCTTACCGCGTCCGGCGTGATCGCCTGGGGGCGCCGCTTCTTGCGGCCTCGCTTCTTCTTCATCGTCGATCTGATCGGAGGACTGGTGTTTGTCGCCATCGGCCTCAACCTGATCTCGATGACGGCTGTAGACGTCATCGGCTAGAGTCGCCGCGAGGCCTCCGAAAGCTAGTAGTAAGAGGCGTCGAGACGACCGGGGTGTTCCGTCTTCGACGACGGGGCTGAGAGCAAACCCGCCGAACCTGATCTGGGTAATGCCAGCGAAGGGATAGCTATGAGCCAGAAGACACCGAACTGGGGCATTGAGCCGGTACCCGAGCGCCTGCGTCTGCTCGGGCTTTTCGACACGGGCCTACTCTGGGGCAGTCTGGGCCTCAGTCTGCTCGTTCTGGTCGCCGGTACCTACCTCGTCCCGGCGCTCTCGCTTCGAGATGCTCTCCTGGCGATCGTCGTCGGAGGTCTTCTCGGCAACGCGATGCTGGCTTTGGCCGGGCTGATCGGGGCTCAAGCGCGGGTCCCGGCGATGGTGCTGCTGAGGGCGCCGCTCGGCCGCCGGGGCTCGTATCTGGCGACGGTGCTGAACGTGATTCAGAACATCGGCTGGACTGTGTTCGAGTTGATCGTGATTGCGACCGCCGCCGCCGCGCTCTCGCAACGCCTCTTCGGCTTACATGCCACCTGGCTCTGGACGCTAATCGCCGCCGCCGGGACGACTGCGCTCGCCCTGCTCGGGCCGGTGGGCTTCGTCCGTTGGTGGGTCAAGCGCTTCGCGATCTGGGTGGTGCTGGCCTCGCTTGCCTACCTGACCTGGTGGGCGCTTCACGATGCGGGCCTGCGCCAGCTCTGGTCGCGCCCCGGCAAGGGTGGTCTCGGCTTCTGGCAGGGGGTCGATCTGATGGTGGCGATGCCCGTCTCGTGGCTTCCGCTGGCGGCCGACTACACGCGTTTTTCCCGCAATAAAGAGCGTGCTTTCTGGGGAACGGGTCTCGGTTATCTGCTTCCCAACATCTGGCTCTACGGGCTTGGCGCCGTGCTTCTGCTCTCCAAAGGGCTCACCGATGCAACCTCGCTGATGACGGCGATCGCCGCCGGCGGCCTGGCCAGCGGACTGGCGCTCTTCGCGCTCGGGGTGGACGAGACCAAGGAGCCGTTCGCCAACGTCTACTCGACCGCCCTCTCGCTGCAGAACTTCTTTCCGCGCGCCTCGCAGCGAGTGCTGATTCTGGTCGCCGCTTCCGTCTCGACTCTCGGCGCGTTGACGATCGATCTCGCTCAGTACCAGTCCTTCCTCTATCTGCTGGGCTCGTTCTTCGTGCCCCTCTTCGGGGTGCTCGCGGCCGACTGGCTTGTGCGTCGCGGCTACGACCGGGATGATCTGTTCGGCGCGCCGTCGCTACGCTTGACCCAGCTCGGTGCCTGGCTGGCCGGCTTTGTCCTCTACCAGTGGCTGATACCAACCGGGCCGTCCTGGTGGGTCGATCTGGTCGCCCATTTGCACCCCAAGAGCTGGGGCCTTGGCGCCTCGCTGCCGTCGTTCGCGCTCGCCTTCGCGTTGAGTGCGCTGTCGAACGTTCTCGCGCGCGGGCGCGCGTCAAGGTCACCAACGACCTAAGGGCTTACCCCGGTAGGCCCACACGACCGATGCGGCCGATTCGCGACCCCAGGAACCACCCGATCCGCTCACCGCACCACCAGTGCGCTTTCACGGCTCGTGCGGCCCCCGGCATCCACGCCTCGACCGCCTCAGCTGCGTCTCCCTACCGGGATAGGCCCTAAGTCGACAGCTAGAGCCGATACAGTCAGCTGGTGCGCCCTGTTGCGATAGTCGGCAGCCTCTCGCTTGACAGCGCCCCCGAGCGCGATCCGTTTCCGGGCGGCTGCCCGTACCACGCCGCACGGGCGCTGAGCTTGCTGGCAGGGCCCTCTCGCACCGTCACCAAGTGCGCGATGGCCCATCGCCGGCTCTTGCTCGGCCCTTTGCTCGCGCTCGGGATTCCGGTCAGCTGGCGTCCGGCCGAGACTACGACGGGCTTCGAGATAGTCAGCGACGGCGACAGCCGAAGCATGACCGTTACGGCGCTCGGCGACAGCTGGACCGACGAAGAGGTGCGAAGCTGGGTGTGCACGGCGCTTGAGCCCTGCGAGTGGGTGCATGTGGCGCCGCTCCTTCGCGGCGAGTTCTCGCCGGCGGCTCTCGCGGAGATCGCGCGGGGCCGCTTTCTCTCGCTCGACGGGCAGGGCCTCGCGCGCTCGCCCAAGCTCGGGTCGCTGGCGCTGGATGCCGATTTCGACCGCGAGCTGCTTCGCCACGTCAGCGTGCTCAAGCTCGCCGAGGAGGAAGCGGAGGCCATTCTCGAAGAGGTCAACGCGGAGAGCCTGGCCGGTCTGGGCGTGCCTGAAGTGATCGTCACCCGCGGCTCGCGGGGTGCGCTGATCTGGGCCGCCGGGGAGCTGACCGAGGTCGCCGCCAAGCCGTCGGTGGCGAATGTTGGCGCCATCGGTGCCGGCGACGCCTTCGCCGCCATTTACATCGTCGCCCGCAGCCGCGGGCGCTCACCGCTCGTGGCGACTCGGCGCGCCTCGGCCTTCGTCGGCGCGATGCTCAGTCGGCGTCTGGCGCCGGCGCTCGCCCGAGACGACTAAGAACTCGAATCAGAAAGAAGCACTCCGCCGCGTGGCCGCGCTCAGCGGCGCGCGCGCTCCCGCCTCAGTCGCACCCGTATCTCCGCCGATATAGGCGCTCCCTGCGTCCTCGCATCGCATCCACCGATCGCACCCAGTCGGCGGGTGTTCATTTTGCTCCGAGTTCTAAGGGCCGAGCAGGAAAGGCTCTAGTCGGCGCTGGGGAGCCGGAACTCGCCGCGAGCGACCACGACCGCGCAGCCACCGACCTCGATGCGCTCGACGGCTTCACTGCTTCCGTGCGCAGCGGCGTAGAGAAGCGACGGTCGTCCGACTTCCTCGCCCTGGCGTATCTCGATCTCCTCGCCAAAGGGGATGAGGCTGTGTCGTGCCAGGTGCAAGGCGAGAGGGCCCGCGGCCGAGCCGGTGGCGGGATCCTCGCTGATCCCCAGCCCGCTGACGAAGCAGCGTGTCTTCCAGCTCTTGCCGGCTCCGGCGAAGCAGTTGACGCCGATCGAGCCGAACGCCGCCAGCGCCTTGGCGTCGGGCGCCAGCGCGGCGACCCGCTCTTCCGAGTCGAGAGCGACGAAGACATGAGCGATGCCGTTGTCGTAGAGCTCGACCGGCAGCTCGCTTCGTTCCAATACCAGCGCCGCGAGCAACTCGTCGGCGCGCTCGTAGGGCCGGGTCCTCGGCAGCGGCTGGCTCATGCGACCGAAGAGGATGCGCCCGCTCACCCCGCGCTCCAGCTCGACCGTGACCAGGCCCGAGCCGGTCTCGACGCCGATCAACCCCAGCTGCATGGGCGCCGCGAGCACGAAGGCCGTCCCGAGCGTCGGGTGCCCGGCAAAGGGAACCTCGCTGGCAGGCGTGAAGATGCGAATCCGCACGTGCCCCTCGGCCTCCGCCGGGTAGCAGAAGACGGTCTCGGAAAAGCCGATCTCCTTGGCCAGCGGCTGCAGCAGGTGCTCGGGAATCGGCTGAGCGTTGGTGAAGACGGCAAGCTGATTCCCGGCCAACGGCCGGTCGGTGAAGACGTCGGCGACTACGTAGCGGAAGTTCTCCATGAGGCTCCTCTCGAGACGGTGAGACTCTAGCGAGGAGCGCTGCGCGAGCGATTAGGTTGCTTCCGCGACTTAGGGCCCATTCCGGTAGGCCCACACGACCGATGCGGCCTCGACCACCTCAGCCGCGCCTCTCTACCGGGATCGGCCCTTAGCTTGCCTGGACGATCCGCCCGTTCTCCAGCCGGAGCACCTCGTCGAAGCGATCGAGCAGCAGCTCGTCGTGCGTGATCACGAGCAGGCCGACGTCGCCGGAGCCGGAGAGAACATCGTTCAGGATGGCCTCGGCGTTGGCGCGGTCGAGGTGCGCGGTCGGCTCGTCGAGAATGAGCAGCGGGGCGCCGGAGAGGAAGGCGCGGGCCAGCGCGATTCGCCGCCGCTGGCCGCCCGAGACTTGATCGCCCGTCTCGCCTACGTAGCTGTCCAGCCCGGCCGGGAGGGACGAGACCCAGTCCCAAACGCCCGCGCGCCCGAGTGCCGCGGCGATCTCCCCGTCGCCCGCGCCGGGG
>DATCCQ010000144.1:0-2355 GCA_036511185.1 Gaiellaceae bacterium | reverse complement strand
GAGGCGCGGCTGAGACGGTCGAGGCGTGGATGCCGGGGGCCGCACGAGCCGCGAAAGCGCACTGGTAGTGCGGTGAGTGGATCGGGTGGTTCCTGGCGCCGCGAATCGGCCGCATCGGTTGTGCGGGCCTACCGGGATAGGCCCTTAGTCGGGGCCGGCGGCGAGATCGAGAGATCATCCCCTTTCTTCGATAGGGTTTTGGCATGGCTGAGCCGACTCGTGAGGACGTGGAAGCCCTGGTCGCGGCGGCCACACCGCACTTCGCCTTCCAACTGCGCGCACGCCTGCGCGAGCTGGTCGCCGAGTTGCCCGCGGAGCATCCGGCGCGCATCGCGGCCGAGGAGCAGATTGAGCTACTCGACCGCCTCGGCTACGCCTCCTCCGAGGCCGAGCAGGGCGGGCTGGAGCCGCGAACGAAGCCCGGGTGGGCGCAGATTCCGAGCTCGGCTATCGCTTCCGATCCGCTACCGAGAAAACCATGAGCGGCGCCGATCGCGGTAGCAGTCCTGTCCCGCCCAAAGCGGGCACAGTGCTCGTCACCGGCGGCTCGCGCGGCATCGGCAAGGCGATCGCGCTCAGGCTGGCGCGCGAAGGCGCCGCGCGCGTGGCGATCGGCTATCTACGCAGCGACCGGGCCGCCGAAGAGACGGCCGCGGAGCTACGGGAACTTGGCACCGAGCCCGTGCTCGTACGCGGCAACATCGGCTCGCAGCGTGTGCTCGAACAGGTCACGGCGCTGGGCCCGCTGGCCGCGCTAATCCACAACGCGGCTACCGGCGTCGCCCGCCCCGCGCTGGAGACCGACACCCGCCACTGGGACTGGACGCTGAATGCCAACGCCCGTGCCTTCCTCCAGCTCGCCGCCGCCGCGGCGCCCGCGATGGAGAGCGGCGCCTCGATCGTCGCCATCTCCAGCCTCGGCTCCTCGCGCGTGCTGAAGAACTACACGCTCGTCGGCACCTCTAAGGCCGCGCTGGAGGCGCTCGTGCGCTACCTCGCCGTCGAGCTGGCGCCGCGCGGAATCCGTGTCAACGCCGTCTCGGGCGGTTTGGTCGAGACCGGCGCACTCGAGCATTTCCCCAACCGCGAGGAGATGCTCAAAGCGAGTCGCGAGCGCACGCCGGCCGGGCGCATGGTCACTCCCGAGGACATCGCCGGCGTAGTGGCCTTCCTTATTTCGCCCGCAGCGGAGATGATTCGAGGACAGGCGATCATTGTCGACGGCGGTTTCTCGCTTCCGGCGTGACTCGAATCGAAATGACGACCTGGTGACTAGGTGCGATCGGTGGATGCGATGCTAGGACGCAGGGAGCCCCCATATCGGGGAGATATGGGGGAGACTGAGGACGCGGCTCGAAGAGCCGACGCAGCGCGCCGCCGAGCGCGGCCAGGCAGCAGAGTGCTTCGTTTTGATTCGAGTCCTGAGGAGGCCTGATGGAGCCAACCGAAGAGAACATCAGGGTCTGGGACGAGATCCACCGCCGCCGCGAGCGCGAGTACGAGAGCCTGCCGACGCGGATCATAGAACGGCTGCCGAACCTCAGAGAGCGCTCGGTCTGCCATTTGGGCTGCGGCACCGGCGGACAGACGCTGCAGTTCGTCGAGCTCGGGGCGTTCGTGACCGGCGTCGATCCGTCGGCCAGTGCACTCGTGCGCGCGCGAGAGAGTGGGCCGAGCGTGGCCTGGGTGCACTCGCCGCTCGACGAGCTGCCGCTAGAGCTCAAGCGCGGTCGTTTCGACCTCGTCTACGCCGGCGCAGGCTCGCTGGCACGTGTCACCAACATCAGCGAGTTCGCGCACGGAATCGCCGGCGCGCTTAGGCCCGGCGGCGGTCTGATCCTCTTTGACGTCCATCCCGCCAGGCGCTGCCTCGATGCCATCCTGCACTGGCGCGAGGACTACTTCGCCCCGGTCACCTCCGAGGGACTCGGGCTCTGGCGAATAGGGCAACTCATCATGGCGCTCGCCAACGCCAACCTGCGCCTGCGCGCCTTCGACGAGTTCCCCGGCGAGCGCGCCTTCACCCGCTTCGAACAACGAGTGCCGGCCGAGCTTCTCGTTCTGGCAGAAAGGAAGCTCAATTGAGCGACCTGCGCATAGTCGCCATCCCCGGCAGCCTCAGGCGAGCCTCCTTCAATCGTGGCCTGCTTGTGGCGGCGCAGGAGACGCT
Source organism: Gaiellaceae bacterium (assembly GCA_036511185.1). Lineage (GTDB taxonomy): Bacteria > Actinomycetota > Thermoleophilia > Gaiellales > Gaiellaceae > Fen-549. The sequence continues at coordinate 185 of DATCCQ010000144.1, read as the reverse complement.
GAGCGGACGAGCCGAGGTCGAGCTTGTCTCGCTGGCCGATATCCCGCTCTATAACGAAGACCTGCGCCTGGAGGGCTATCCCGAGCCGGTGGTGCGCCTGCGCGATGCGATCGAGCGAGCGGACGCGCTCCTGATCGGCGCGACCGAGTACAACTTCGGCCCCTCCGGCGTGCTCAAGAACGCGA